>BEII01000021.1 GCA_002898935.1 bacterium HR32 | reverse complement strand
TCGTCAGCGTGACGTTTCCCCTTCCGGAAGGGGCCGGGCTCAGCGTCGCCATCGCCCGCATGCTGACCCCGCGCGGCGAGGAGCTGGAAGGCCGTGGGCTTTCCCCCGACCTGGTGGTGGACCTGACGGCAGCAGACCTGGACAGCGGGGTGGACAGTCAGCTGGCGCGGGGCCGCGACGAAGTCGTCCGCCGGACCGCGCGGCAGGCGGTGCTCCTGGGGCGGTAGCCGGGAGGACGGAGTTGCTGGACCGAGACCTGGTGGCGGAGGTGCTCGCCCGCGCGCGGCGTGGGGGCGCGGACTTCGCGGAGCTGTACGTGGAGCGCACCCGGCGCCGCACCCTGCGGCTGCTCAACGGGGAGGTGCGGGAGGCGCTGAGCGGGCTCGACTACGGCGCCGGGCTGCGGCTGTTCTACGGGATCGAGGTGGTGTACGCGTACACCAACGACCTGACACCCCAGGGCCTGCGGCAGCTCGTGGACGACTTGGTGCGCCTGCGGGCGGGCCAGGTGGACAGCTCGGGCCGTGGCGGCCTGGACTTCCGCGTTCGGGCTCCCGTGGGGCTGCACGCGCCGTCCGTGGAGCCGGAGGATCGGCCGAAGGCGTACCGGCTGGAGCGGCTTCGGGAGGCGGAGGCCGGTGCCCGGGTGGACGGTCGGGTGCGGGACGTGGAGTGCTCGCTGTTGGAGTGGGACCAGGAGGTCGTGGTGGCCAACACCGACGGCACGTGGGCGACGGACCGCAGGGTGCGCACCCGGCTCTCCGTGATGGCCATCGCCCAGGACGGTGCGGAGGTGCAGACGGGTGTGTCCGCGCCCGGGTTGAGCGTCGGGCTGGAGCTGTTCGACCACCACTCGCCCCGGGAGATCGGGCGCGCCGCGGGCGAGCAGGCGCTGACTTTGCTGCGGGCCCGGCCTGCACCGGCAGGCACCATGCCCGTGGTCATCGGGAACGGGTTCGGCGGCGTGATCTTCCACGAGGCCCTAGGACACCTGCTGGAGACCACCGCCGTGGCCCGCAAGGCGTCGGTGATGGCCGACCGCCTGGGCGAGGAGGTCGCGAGCCCCGCGGTGACGTACGTGGACGACGGCACGCTGCCCCACGGCTGGGGCAGCAGCGAGGTGGACGACGAAGGAGCGCCCACGGGTCGGACGGTTTTGATCGAGCGCGGCGTCCTGCGCGGCTACCTGGTGGACCGGTGGGGCGCGCGGGTCACCGGTTACGCGCCCACGGGGTCCGGCCGTCGGCAGGACTACACGCTGGCCCCGACGTCCCGCATGCGGAACACCTTCGTGGAAGCCGGGGAGGCGTCGGTGGAGAGCCTGTTCGAGGGCGTGGAGTTCGGCCTGTACGCCAAGGACATGGGCGGAGGCCAGGTGCGGCCGGGTTCGGGGGAGTACAACTTCGCGGTGCGCGAAGCTTACGTGATCCGCAAGGGCCGCGTGGAGGAACCCGTGCGTGGGGCCATGCTGGTGGGCAAGGGACCGGAGACCGTGCGGCGGGTCGTGGCGGTGGCCTCCGACCGGCGCAACGCGCCCGGCATGTGCGGGAGCCTGTCGGGGACCGTGCCGGTGGAGGTGGGACAGCCGCACCTGCTGGTGTCCGCGATCGTGGTGGGGGGAGAGGCCCGGTGACACCCGAGGAGGCCAAGGCGTACCTCCTGCGCCGCGCCCGGGAGCGGGGCGTGCAGGTGGAGGTGCTGGGGGTTTGGGATCGCGAGCTTGGATTCCGCGTGCGCGAAGGGTCCGTGGAACAGGTGACGCGCGCCGACCGCGGCGGGGTGGGCGTGCGGGTGGTGATCCGGGAGCGGGCGGGCTACGCGTACACCGAGCAGCTCACACCCGAGGCGCTGGACTGGATCCTGCGGGAGGCGGAGGAGAACGCGTCGTTGCAGCGCGAAGCGGTGGCCTTCCTGCCCGAGGGACGGGCGCTCGGACACCACGACCTCCTGGGTGAGGGCTTGGCCGCCTCCGCGGACTCCAAGCTGGCCCTAGCGCTGGAAGTGGACCGGGCCGTGCGAGCGCAGGAGTCCGTCCGGCGGGTGACCGCGGCCTGGTACCACGAACGGGAGCACCACGTGCACTTGGGCTCCACCGAGGGAGCGGAAGGGAGCTACCGCACGGGTGTGGCGTCCCTGGGCGTGGGTCTCGTGGCGCAGGCAGGAGCGAGCCTCAAGCAGGGCTACCACGCGGACTGGCAGGTTAGCTTCGCGGCCTTGGAGCCCGGCCGGACGGCGCTGGAGGCCGCGCGGCGGACCACGCGCCTACTGGGCGCGCGGCGGCTTCCCACGGGACGCTACCCCGCCCTCTTCGAGCCCAGGGCCTTCGCCCAGCTGCTCGGAGCCTTCTGGGTCCTGTGGAGCGGCAAGGCGGTCGCGGAGGGCAAAAGCCGGCTGCGGGGCAGGCTGGGCGAGCAGGTGGCCTCCGAGCCGGTGACGCTCGTGGACGACCCCACGCTCGCGGCGGGGCTACAGAGCCGGCCCTTCGACGCGGAGGGCACGCCCGCGCGGCGGACCGTGCTCGTGGAGCGCGGTGTGCTGCGGTCGTACCTCACCCACTCCCAGAGCGCGCAGGCGCTGGAGCACGCGAACACCGGGCACGCGTGGCGGTCCTACCGGGGCGTTCTCGAGGTGACGCCCACCAACCTGTACCTGCAGCCGGGCCACGGCGTATCCCTAGAACGCGGGGTGGTGGTGGCCGAGCTCATGGGCGTGCACGCGGGCTGCAACCCCGTGAGCGGTCAGTTCTCCCTGCAGGCCCTCGGGCTGTGGGTCGAGGGCGGCGAGGTCGCCTACCCGGTAGAGGACTTCGCGGTCTGCGGGGACTTCCTCGAACTGCTTCGCCACGTCGTCGCCCTCGGAGACCGGCTGGAGTGGGAGCCGGTACCCGGCGCGGTCGTGGGGACACCCACGGTCCTGGTGGAAGACCTGTCCTTCGCAGGGTCCTGACCCCCGGCGCGGGGTGGGCTACAATCAGCCCAGACCACCCTGCGGAGGCGAGGATGCTCGAGACCCGGACCACGACCGACTTCTACCTCCTCGAAGAGCTGTTCACCGACGTCCAGCGGTCGGTGCGGGACACCGTCCGGCGGTTCGTGGACCGTGAGGTGATCCCGCACGTG
Source organism: bacterium HR32 (assembly GCA_002898935.1). Taxonomy (GTDB): domain Bacteria; phylum Sysuimicrobiota; class Sysuimicrobiia; order Sysuimicrobiales; family Sysuimicrobiaceae; genus Tepidifontimicrobium. Next base: position 7,982 of record BEII01000021.1, on the reverse strand, counting down.
GGCCGCTGGTGGCTGGAGGGACGGTTCCCCACAGAGCTGGTGCCACGGCTCGGGGAGCTCGGGGTGCTGGGCGCGAACCTCCCCGCGGAGTACGGCTGCGCCGGGCTCGACAACGTGGCCTACGGCCTCCTCATGCACGAGCTGGAGCGGGGCGACTCGGGCATCCGGTCTTTTGCCAGTGTGCAGGGGGCGCTGGTGATGTACCCCATCTACGCGTACGGCAGCGAGGACCAGCGCCGGCACTACCTGCCGCGCCTGGCGCGGGGCGAGCTCGTGGGTTGCTTCGGCCTCACGGAGCCCACGGCCGGCAGCGACCCCGCGGCCATGAATACCCGGGCGCGGCGCACCGGCCGCGGGTGGGTGCTGAACGGGACCAAGATGTGGATCACCAACGGGTCCTTGGCGGACGTGGCGGTGGTCTGGGCGAAGGACGAGGAGGGCCAGGTGCGGGGCTTCCTGGTGACCAAGGGCACCCCGGGCTACTCGGCCCACGACATCCACACCAAGGCGTCCATGCGCGCCTCGGTCACCAGCGAGCTCGTGCTGGAGGAGGTGGAGGTCTCCGAGGACCACGTCCTCCCAGGGGCTGTGGGCCTCGGTAAGGCGCTCTCCTGTCTCACCCAGGCCCGCTACGGGATCGCCTGGGGTGTGGTGGGGGCTGCGGTGGCCTGCTTCGAGGAGGCGCTCGCGTACGCCCAGGGCCGGGTGGCCTTCGGCCGTCCCATCGCGGCTACGCAGCTCCAGCAGCAGCGGCTCGTGGACATGCTCACCCGCATCACCACCAGCCAGCTCCTCGCCTACCGGCTGGGCCAGCTCAAGGACGCCGGCCGCATGGACTACACCCAGGTGTCCTTGGCCAAGCGGCACAACGTGCGCGCGGCCCTGGAGGTGGCGCGGGAGGCACGGCAGATCCTCGGCGGCTACGGGATCACCCTCGAGTACCACTGCATGCGCCACGCGGCGAACCTCGAGTCCGTGGACACCTACGAGGGTACCTACGACGTGCACACCCTCATCCTGGGCCGCGCCCTCACCGGCCACGACGCCTTCGGTGGCTGAGGCTTCGGCCCCGTGGGAGGCGGAAGTCCGCTTCCCGGTGCCGGACCCGGAGGCGTTGGTCCGCCGCCTGCGGCCGTACTTCGGCCGCGGGCCGGCCCCCTTCGCCTTCCGCGACGTCGTCTGCCGGCCCCGCTGGGGCCCGCCGCAGCTGGAAAGCCGCATCCTGCGGGTGCGGTGCGACGCGCACCCGGGGCGTTGTGATCTCCTGTTGAGTGCTGCGGCGACGCAGGACACGGGAGGCGTGCGGGTCAAGCGCTCCAGGCTACCCTGGGGCAAGGTGCGGCTCGCCCAGGGCTCCGAAGAAGTCTTGCTGCAGGTGGCGGACCTGCTGGGGTTCGAGCCGTGGTTCGCGGTGGTGCACCAGGAGGGCTGTGCCTGGCGGCGGGACCAGGTGGGCGTGGTGGTCGAGCGGGTCAGCGCGTGTTGGCAGGACCGGGCCTGTGAGTTGGGCTGGACCGCGGAGGTGGAGGTCGCCGGCGGGAGCCCAGAGGAGGCGGCCACCGCCCTGGCGAGCCTGCTGCGGGAGCTGCGTGTGGACCCGGGCGCCACGTCCTCCGAGCCGTTGCCGGTGGTGGCGGCGCGGTCCCTCGGTCTCTTGCCCCGTGCGGGCGCGGCGCTGCAGGTGTACTTCTGCGGTGCCATCCGCGGAGGCCGCCGTCTGCAGCCGCGCTACGCCCGCGTGGTCGGCTGGCTGCAGCAGCGCGGCCACACCGTGCTGACCGCGCACGTGGCCCGGCCGGACGTCCTGGAGTACGAACGGTCCACCCGGGCCACGGACCGCGCCATCTACGAGGGCGACATGGCGTGGATCGCGCAGGCAGACGCGGTGGTGGCGGAGGTGACGGTCCCCTCCCTGGGCGTCGGCATGGAGGTCATGCGCGCGCAAGACCTTGGCAAGCCCGTCCTGTGCCTGTGCGAGGAAGGCACCGACCTGTCCAGCTTGGTGACCGGGAACCCGTCGGTTCAGCTGGCGCGGTACCGGTCGGAGGAGGAGATGCTGGCCCGGCTCGAGGCGTGGCTGGCCGGCCTGGCCGCAGGGTTCCGGGGCCAGGACGTCGAACCGCCCGCTCCATAGCCGACCCGAGGAGGCCGCCGTGAAGGACCGGACGAAGGTGGTGCTGCCGGAAGAGGAGCTGCCGAAGGCCTGGTACAACCTCCTCGCGGACCTGCCGTCGCCCCCGCCGCCACCTCTCCACCCCGCGACCAAGCAGCCCATCGGCCCGGCGGACCTGGAACCCCTCTTCCCACGGGAGATCATCCTGCAGGAGGTGACCACGGAGCGGTGGGTGGAGATCCCGGAACCGGTGCGGGACGTGTACCGGCTCTGGAGGCCCACGCCGCTCGTGCGGGCGCGCCGCCTGGAGGCCGCCCTGCGTACCCCCGCCCGGATCTACTACAAGTACGAGGGCACGAGCCCCGCGGGCAGTCACAAGCCCAACACCGCGGTGGCGCAAGCGTTCTACAACCGCCAGGCGGGTGTACGGCGCCTGACCACGGAGACCGGCGCCGGGCAGTGGGGTTCGGCCCTGGCCATGGCGTGCCAGATGTTCGGCCTCGCCTGCACCGTGTACATGGTGCGGGTCAGCTACCAGCAGAAGCCGTACCGCCGCGTGCTCATGGAGACCTGGGGCGCGGAGGTGGTTCCAAGCCCCAGCGACCGGACCCAGGCCGGCCGCGCGGTGCTGAGCCAGGACCCGGACTCGCCCGGGAGCCTCGGCATCGCCATCAGCGAGGCGGTGGAGGACGCTGCCACCCACGACGACACCAAGTACGCGCTCGGCAGCGTGCTCAACCACGTGCTGCTGCACCAGACCGTGATCGGGCTGGAAGCCAAGCGGCAGATGGAGGTGTTCGAAGACGCGCCGGACGTGGTGGTGGGCTGCATCGGAGGAGGCAGCAACTTCGCGGGGCTCGCGTTCCCGTTCCTGTCCGACAAGCTCAAGGGCCGTGCGGTGCGGGTGGTGGCCGTGGAGCCCACGGCCTGCCCGACCCTCACCCGGGGCCGGTACCTGTACGACTTCGGCGACACCGCGCGCACCACGCCGCTGGTCAAGATGTACACTTTGGGCCACACCTTCGTGCCGCCCGCCATCCACGCGGGCGGGCTGCGCTACCACGGGGACGCGCCCACGGTGTGCTGGCTGTACCACCAGGGCCTGGTGGAGGCGGTGGCGTACCCGCAGACCGCAGTGTTCGCGGCCGCGGTGCAGTTCGCCCGGGCTGAAGGCATTCCCCCGGCGCCGGAGAGCGCGCACGCGGTGCGGTTTGTGATCGACGAGGCGGTCCGGTGTCGGGAGGCGGGGGAGTCGCGGGCCATCCTGTTCAACCTGTCCGGGCACGGGCACTTCGACCTGGCCGCGTACGAGGAGTACCTCACCGGCCGGCTCGTGGACTACGAGTACCCGGACGCGGAAATCGAGCGGGCCCTGGAGGGGCTGTCCAGCCTGCAGCCGGCCTGACCGCGGCTAAGCCTCCCCCAGGGGCAGGGCCACCAGGCGGTCCACGCGCACCCCGAGTGCTGTGAGCCGTTCGCGGGCGGCCGCCTCGCACTCGGACGGGATCACCACGTGGAACTCGCCCCCGCAGGCGTCCGCGTAGGCCCGGAACAGCTGCCACTGCCGTGCGGTCTCCTCCAGGTCCAGGGTGTCGCACGTCTCCGCCTCCACGAGCACGAGGCGGTTTCGGGCGTCCCGGCACGTCAGGTCTGGCCGGGAGGGGGCGAAGCCGGAGAGGTGCACCGAACGCGGCGGCCGCTCGCCCGGCAGGTCGGCGAAGATACGGGTGTAGCCCGAGGCCACGTACTGGGCGCGCACCTGCCGGACCAACCGGACGTGCCGCTGGAACGACGCGAGCCGGCGGTGGGCCAAGGCGGGCCTACCGGGGCGCCCGCGTCCCGGCGCGGTCGGAGGGTCCGTCCACGTTCTTAGATTGCCACGGAGGCCTCCGCCGTCCAACGGAGGCCGGCCGTGGTATGGTGGCAGGAGGGGTTCCGTGTCTACCCACGACATCGGCAAGACCGAGCGCACCGAAATGTACCTGAAGGCGGTGTTCGCGCTCCAGCACACCGCACCACCGGCCACCGTGTCCAAAGTCGCGGAGTTCATGGGCGTTTCCGTGCCCTCGGCGTCCGAGATGCTCAAGCGCCTGGAGCAGCAGGGCTACGTGCAGGCGGGGGAAGAGGGGGTGGGGCTGACCCGGGAAGGCCAGGAGGTCGCGGTGCGTGTCGTCCGGCGGCTGCGGCTCGCCGAGCGCCTGCTCACGGACGTCTTGGGGCTCGAACTCGAGCGGGTCTACGAGGAGGCGTGCAAGCTGGAGCACGTGATCAGCCCCGAGGTGGAGGCCCGGCTGGAGCGGGTGCTGGGCCGGCCTGCGCGCTGCCCGCACGGACTCCCCATCCCTTCTGGGGACGGCGCGGTGCCGCCGCTTCCGGCCCGGACCCTGGCGGACCTGGCCCCTGGCACCGCCGCACGGGTCTGGGCGATCCCGGAGGAAAACCCCGAACTGGTCCGGTACCTGAAGTCCTTGGGGCTGGTGCCGGACGCGGAGGTGCGGGTGGTGGAGGTGGCCCCATTCAACGGCCCGGTGTTCTTCGAGGTGTCCGGCACCCAACGCGCCATCGGCCGGGAGGCCGCAGGCCGGGTACGGGTCTCCGACGACGGGAGTTAGGGTTGACGGCCGACCCTGGTTAGATTAGCCTAAAATCGAAATCCGCACTGAAAAAGTCAACAATGTCTCGCGAGGAGGGAGGCCTGATGCGCACCCGCCTGGCCATTCTGCTGTTCGCAGCCGTCGTCGCGTTGCCTTCGGCAGCTCCGGTGGTTGCTCAAACCCGCACCCTGAACCTGTACAACGGACGACACTACGACGTGGACCAGGTCCTGTACGACGAGTTCACCCGCCACACCGGGGTGCGCGTGAACCTGATCCAGGGCGACGCAGACCAGCTGATCGAACGCATCCGCGCAGAAGGCCCGAACAGCCCCGCGGACGTCCTGATCACGGTGGACGCGGGCCGGCTGTACCGGGCCCAGCAGCTCGGCCTGTGCCAGCCCGTGAGCTCCGAGGTCCTGAACCGTCGCATCCCTGCCCACCTGCGGGACCCGCAGGGCCACTGGTTTGGGTTCACCAAGCGGCTGCGGGTGATCGCGTACTCGCGAGCCCGAGTGAGCCGGGCGGCGCTCAGCACCTACGAGGACCTCGCGAACCCCAAGTGGCGCGGCAAGGTGCTCGTGCGCAGCTCGAGCCACGTCTACAACCAGTCGCTGGTGGGCGCCATGATCGCCTGGCACGGGGAGAACTTCGTGCAGCGTTGGGCTCGGGGCGTCGTGGCCAACTTCGCCCGGCCGCCCCAGGGGGGTGACATCGACCAGCTGCGCGCCATCGCAGTCGGCGAGGGCGACGTGGCCATCGTGAACCACTACTACTACCTGCGGTTGCTGAACTCCGCGAACCCCGCGGACCGGGCGGTGGCCGAGCAGGTGGGGCTGTTCTTCCCGAACCAGGGGGTGGAGGACCGCGGGGTGCACGTGAACCTGAGCGGCGCGTGCGTGGTGGCCGCCTCCCGCAACCGGGACGCGGCGGTGGCGTTCCTCGAGTTCTTGGCCTCCGACCGCGCGCAGGAGGTGTTCGCGAAGGGCAACTTCGAGTTCCCGGCGGTGCGGGGGATCACGAATCCCATGGCGGCGGTGGCCCCGGCCACCCTGAAGGAGGACACCCTGAACGCCCGGGTGTACGCAGCGAACGGCGCGCGGGCGCTGCAGCTGATGGTCGCCGCGGGCTGGCGGTAGGGTGCAGCCACTTCGCAAAGGCACGTGGCCCGGGCCGGCGCGCTGGCAGGGCCTTCTGCCGGCCGCCGGCCTCGGCGTGGCCGCAGCGTTGGCCCTGCCGGTTCTGACGGTGGCCGCGAGCGTCCTCCAACGCACCGCGGAGGAGATCACCGAGTTCCTCCGGCTCGTCCTGCCCCGCTACGTGGCCAACACCCTGTGGCTGCTGGCCGGCGTGGGCGCGGGGACCGCGGTGGTGGGGGTCGGGACCGCCTGGCTCGTGTCCAGGTACCGGTTTCCCGGCCACCGCCTCGCCGAGGGCCTCTTGCTCCTCCCCCTCGCGGTGCCTGCGTACCTGCTGGCCTACACGTACGCCGACCTGCTGCAGTACTCCGGGCCCGTGCAGTCCGCGCTGCGGGCGTGGTTGGGGTGGGAGCGTGGCTATCCCTTCCCCGAGGTGCGCTCGTTGGGCGGTGCGGTGTTCGTGCTGACCTTCGTCCTGTACCCGTACGTGTACATGCTGGCCCGCGCCGCCTTCTTGGACCAGTCCGCAGGTGTGCTGGAGGTGAGCCGTACGCTCGGCCACGGTGCCGCCAGCACGTTCTTCCGCGTGGCCCTCCCCCTGGCCCGGCCCGGGATCGTGGCCGGGCTCACCTTGGCGGGGATGGAAGTCCTCGCGGACTTCGGCACGGTGAAGTACTTCGAGCTGGACACCCTCGCCACCGGCGTGTACCTGGTGTGGTTCAGCTTCGGTTCGGTGGTGGGAGCGGGAAAGCTCGCGGCCTGCCTGATGGGGTTCGTGGTCCTCCTGGTCGCCTTGGAGCGGCTGTCGAGGGGGCGGCGCCGGTTCGACCCCCTGCCCAGCCGGGGACGACCGGCGGCGGATCACCTCCGGGGATTCCGCGGCTTCGCCGCACTGGGCGCCTGCCTACTGCCGCCGGCGCTGGGGTTCGGCGTGCCGGGGGGGTACCTGCTGTGGATGGCGTGGTGGCACGGCGACCCCCTGTGGGGGCCTGCGTTCGTGCGGTTCGCGCAGAACACCTTCGTGCTGGCCGCCTCCGCTGCGGCTCTGGCGGTGGTGGTGGCCACGGTGCTGGCCTACGGGCTGCGGCTCTCACCGACCCCCCTCATGCGGTTCGTGGCCCGGGTGGTCTCGCTGGGCTATGCCGTGCCGGGCGTGGTGGTGGCGGTGGGCATCCTGGTGCCCTTCGGCTGGGTGGACAACGCCCTGGACGTTTGGGCACGCCGCTGGCTCGGACTTTCGACGGGCCTCGTGCTGAGCGGCACCGCAGCCACGCTGGTGTACGCCTACCTCGTGCGGTTCCTTGCGGTCTCCCTGAACACCGTGGAGGCGGGTCTGAGCCGCATCCGGCCCACCCTGGAGGGGGCCGCGCGGACCCTCGGGCACGGGCCTGCAAGCGTGCTCGTGCGGGTGCACGCGCCCCTTCTGCGTGGGAGCGTCTTCACGGCGGCGCTGCTCGTCTTCGTGGACGCGCTCAAGGAACTGCCGGCCACCCTGGTCTTGCGGCCGTTCAACTTCGACACCCTGGCCGTGCGGGTGTACCTGCTGGCGAGTGACGAACGCCTGGCTCAGGCGTCTACCGCCGGGCTCTGCATCGTGGCCGTCGGGCTGTTGCCCGTGCTGTTGCTGAACCGGGCGGTCGCCCGTTCGCGGGAAGTGGCAAGCCAGCCACCTTCGGCCGTACCGGGTTCGACGGCTCGGGTTGACGTGCGGAGCGAGTTCGCCTAGCCTAAACCCGGTCCCTGGAGGGAGTGCCCTTGCAGCCTGCCCCTGTACGCGCCGCTCTTTCGCCGGGCCTCCAACGCAGCCCGGCCGCCGAGCGCGTGCGCCTCGTGGCTGTCACGAAACGGTACGGCGCGGTGGAAGCGGTGCGCGGGCTCAGCCTCGCGGTGCACGCCGGGGAGCTGTTCGTTCTGCTGGGCCCCAGCGGGTGCGGCAAGACCACGACCCTGCGGCTCGTGGCCGGCCTCGAACGGCCGGATGAAGGTCTCGTGGAGGTGGGCGGGCAGGTGGTGGCCGGCCCGCGCTGGGTGCCTCCTGAGGCCCGCGGCGTCGGGATGGTCTTTCAGGAGCCGTCCTTGTTCCCGCACCTCACCGTGCTCGAGAACGTGGCCTTCGGGCTGCGGGGGCTCAGTCGG
>BEII01000020.1 GCA_002898935.1 bacterium HR32 | reverse complement strand
TCCTCCAGCTCGTCTGCCTCCAGCACCACCAGCACCTGGCCCTGCCGCACCCGGTCCCCCTGGGCTACCAGGACGTTCCGGACACCGCCGGAGATCCGCGGGCTCACCCGCGTGGTGCGGGCGGCTTCCAGCCGGCCGGAGGCGACCACCACCTCCCGGACCTCCCTGCGCACGGGGCGGACAACGTCCACCACCGGCCGGCGCTGTGTGTACCAGCCGGCCGCCAAGGTGGCCGCGGCCACGAGACCGGTTAGCAAGGCCACGCGTCTGCGGGACTTGGTCCAGAGTGCAAGGGGTTCCATGCTAGTCTGCCCGCGTGACCTCCGGGCCGTGGGACGTGGCCTTGAGGTACGCGAGGACACGGTCTGCGTCCCGCAGGGGGTTGGTCCCACGCCAGATTTTCTCCACCACTAGGTGGTGGTTGACGACCACGGTGTCGCGGCGGAGGTGGCCCAAGAAGCGGCCCACACCAAAGATGCTGGCGAGGTGGCCCGCAGGGTCCGGCACGGTCCGCACGCGCACACGTTCCGAGAAGGCGCATTGGATGTGCTGGGGTTCCGCGCTGACCCCCAGCACGTGGGCGCCGAGTTTCCGAAACTCCTCGGCCAGCGCCGCGTACCGGCGCGCCTGGAGGGTACAGCCGGGGGATCCGGATTTGGGATAGAAGAACAACACCAGCCAACCTTCCCGGGCCAGGGCTTCCAGGTCCAGCCACGTGCCTTCCGCGGTCTGGACCCTCGGGAGGCGGACAGACGTTCCTTCCTTCATGCGGCCCCTCCGCTCACGAGCGTACGCGTCCGGTCGGTGGGCGCAACGGTTTGTGCAACCCGCCCCCGAAGGCGCGGACGGCTCGCTCCCGGGCCGACCCCAGGTCCACCAGAGGGGCGGGGTAATCTCGGCCCACGCGGCACCGGTAGGCGATCTGGTCGTCCCGTGGCAGGGTCCAGGGGGCGTGGACGTAGGGCGGAGGGACGCGACGCAGCTCTGGGATCCAGCGTTTCACGTACTTCCCGTCGGGGTCGAAGCGCTGCCCCTGCCGTACCGGGTTGAACAGGCGGACGTAGGGCGCGGCGTCCGAGCCTACCCCCGCGGTCCACTGCCAGTTTCCCGCGTTCAGGGCAGGGTCTCCGTCCACCAACAGGCTGAAAAACACCTGTTCGCCCCGCCGCCAGTCCACCAGCAGGAGGCGGGACAAGAAGGACGCCGCTACCAGCCGGGCGCGGTTGTGGATCCAGCCTGTTTCCCGGAGCTGCCGCATGGCCGCGTCGACCACGGGGAAGCCGGTCCGGCCCTCCTCCCAGGCGCGAAGGCTGGCTTCGTCTTCCCGCCAGGGGAAGTGCACGAAGCGCATTCGTAGGGCTCTGGTTCGAAGGCGGGGCGCGGAAGCCAGGAGGCTCACGAAGTACTCCCGCCACACCAGCTGGTCGCGCCAGATCTCCGCGCTGCGGCGGGCTTCCGGGTCGGGCGCCTCTCGCGCCGCGGTGTCCGCGGCGGCGAGGACGGCCCAGGGCGAGACAAGCCCGAAGCGGAGGTAAGGGGATAGACCAGACGTGGCCGGGAGGTCCATGCGGTGACGGTCCTCCGCGTACCGGTACACCGGCGCCTGAGGCCCCTCCACGAAGGTCCGGAGCCGCGCGAGGGCCTCCTCCTCCCCGGGCGGGAACTCCGCGGGGCAGGGGGCGTGGGGCAAGGGCTCCGACGGGATCTCAGGGGTGGAGAAAGAGGGAACACCGGCCCACGGCCGTGCACGCGGCAACCGGAGCCAAGTTTCCCGGTAGCGGCTGAACACCTGGTACGGCCTCCCTTCGTGGTTCGCCACCGAGCCCGGGGGGTGGACGGTGACGCCCGGGAGGAGGACCAAGGGAGCCCGCTCTGCCACGCGGCGGTCCCGCGCCCGCGCGTATGCGGAGTAGTCCTCCTGCGCGTATACCGCCACCGCTCCGGTCTCCCGCACGAGCGCCGGAATGACCTCCGCCGGGTCCCCCGAGCGCACCAGAACCCGGCTGCCTTGCCCTCGGAGGCGCCCGTCGAGTTTCCGGAGGTTGTTCAGGAGAAATCTGCCTCGGGTCGTACGAAGCTGGGCGGACAGGTGGGGGTCGAGGACAAACACGGGCAGGACCACCCCGTGCCCGGCGGCGGCTGCGAGGGCCGGGTTGTCGTGCAACCGCAGGTCGCGGCGGATCCACCAGACCGCCACGCCGGACCTAGCCGACGAACGGGGCCTGCCGGACGTAACGACCCTCCTCGACCTCGCGAACCAGAAACTCTGCCAGGTCCCCCGTTCGGATCCTCGGCCGCGGGGGGCGGTCTAGACGCACCCGGTACCTTCCCGTGGGTGGACCGGGCACGACCAGCGGTGGGCGCACCGCGGTCCAGTCCAGGCGGCTTTCTCGCAACAGGTCGAACTCCTGACGTTTGGCCTGGTAGACCCACCGCGCGAACCGTCGCACGAGCCAGCCGGCGATCCGGTCGGCCGCGCCCTTGCGGTCACCGGGAGCGTCTACGGCCGCGCCCAGGACCGCCACGAGCCGGCGTATCCCCAGCTCCGTGAGCGCGTCCACCACCGTTCGGACGGCCTGGAGGTGCGCGTCCGCGTCCTCCGGGGTGTTCCGCCGTGGGCCCAACGCGCTGATGGCGGCCTCCGCGCCGGCGGCCACCTCCGCCACCTCCGGCCTGCTGCGGGCGTCTCCCTCGAGAACCCGAGGGCGCTCGTGCCGGGGCTGGAGGCGGTCCGGGTCCCGCACGAGGACCGCAACCTGGTGACCTCTGCTCAGAGCCTGCTGGAGGGTCGCGGACCCGATGCGACCGGTGGCACCGAAGAGCACGATCCGCACGGCCCTACCTCCGCACGTGTCCCTGGCCCAGGGCCACGAACTTCGTGGTGGTGAGCTCGCGGACGCCCATGGGCCCGTAGGCGTGGAGCTTGCTGGTGCTGATCCCGATCTCTGCCCCCAGGCCGAGCTGGAAGCCGTCGTTGAACCGGGTGCTGGCGTTCACCAGGACCAAGGACGCGTCCACCTCCCGAAGGAAACGCAGGGCGCGGGTGTGGTTCTGGGTGACGATGGCCTCCGTGTGGTTGGACCCGTACCGGGCGATGTGGGCGAGCGCTTCGTCCATGGAGTCCACCACCTTCACCGCGAGGACCAAGTCCAGGTACTCCGCCTCCCAGTCGTGCTCCGTGGCGGGAGTGACCTCGGGCAGGTGCTCCCGGGTCCGCGGGCAGCCCCGCAGCTCCACCCCGGCCTCCGCCATGGCCCGGGCCAGCATGGGGAGGAAGTCCCGGGCCACCGCCTGGTGCACCAGCACCTTCTCCAGGGCGTTGCAGGTGGCGGGCCGCTGGGCTTTGCCGTTTACGGCCAGCCGGACCGCCATCTCCAGGTCCGCGCCGTCGTCCACGTACAGGTGGTTGACGCCCTTGGCGTGGGCCAGCACCGGGACGCGGGCGTGTTCCTGGACGAAGCGGATGAGCTCCTCCCCACCCCGCGGGATGAGCACGTCCAGGTAACCGGCCAGGCGGCACATCTCCAGCACCGCCTGGCGGTCCGTGTGCGGGACGAGCTGTACGGCGTCCTCGGGGAGGCCAGCTTCCCGGAGCGCCTCGCGGAAGAGCCCCACCAGCGCCAGGTTGCTGCGAAAGGCTTCCTTCCCGCCCCGCAGCAGGATGGCGTTGCCGGACTTGACCGCCAGCGCGCTCGCCTCCACCGTGGCGCCGGGCCGCGCCTCGTAGACCATCCCGATCACGCCGAGGGGGACCCGCATGCGTCCCACCCACAGGCCGTTGGGCCGTACGGACAACGACTCGATCTCCCCCACGGGGTCCGGCATACTGGCCACCTGGCGCAGCCCTTCCACCAGGTCGTCGCGGGTCCGCGGGTCCAAGCGCAGGCGGTCCAGCTTCGCCTTGGACAGGCCCGCGGCCGCCGCATCCTGTAGGTCGGCGCGGTTCGCCTCCTCGAGGGACGGCCACGCCTCGGCGAGGCGGCGCGCCACGGCGAGGAGCACCGTCTGCTTGGCTCCGGGAGGTGCTGCCGCCATCGCCCGGGCGGCCTCGCGCGCCCGTTGCGCCAGGGTGCGGATCTCACTGGCCAGGTCGGTCATAGGGTCCCCCGCGGCAAGGATTCCTCCGCCTCGAGTTCGCTGGCGAGCGCGAAGTGGTCGCGGTGGATGACTTCGTCGGAGTGCCGGTAGCCGAGCCGCCGCTCGATCTCCCGGGTCTGCAGCCCCTTGATCAACTCCACTTCCGCGGCGCTGTAGTTCACCAGGCCCACACCGACCAGCCGGCCCTGTGGGTCCAGACAGCGCACGGGGTCGCCCACACCGAACTGCCCCCGGACGCCCCGGATCCCCGCAGGCAGCAGCGACGCCCCGGTCTCCCGCAGGGCCCGCGCGGCACCCGCGTCCAGCAGCAGTTCGCCCGCGGGCTGCGGCAGCTGGTACAGCCAGAGCTTGCGGCCCGCGTACCTGCGACCACCGCTCCAGAACAAGGTTCCGACCGGCTGGCCGGCCAGGGCATCGCGGATCGCGCCGGGCCGCCGCCCGGGCAGGAGCAACATCGGCATGCCCGCGGCCAAGGCCTTCTCCGCGGCCACGAGCTTGCCGCGCATGCCGCCGCGCCCGACCTGGTTGGGGGCTGGCTCCGCGGACGCGAGGAGGTGGCGGTCTACCCGCTCCACCCACGCGATCGGTCGGGCGTCGGGATGTAGGCGCGGGTCGCGGTCGAACAGCGCTTCCACGTCGGACAAGAGCACCAGGACGTCCGCTCCCACCAGGGTGGCCACCAGCACCGAGAGGCGATCGTTGTCGCCGAACTGGACTTCCTCGACCACCACGGTGTCGTTCTCGTTCACCACGGGCACCACGCCCCAGGCGAGGAGCGTCTGCAGGGTGTGCCGGGCGTGTAGGAACCGCGTCCGGTCGGCCAGGTCCGGCGCGGTCAGCAGCACCTGAGCCACGGAGACCCCGTGGCGGCCGAAGGCCCGCTCCCACGCGCGCACCAACAGGGGCTGGCCCACCGCGGCGGCGGCCTGCTTGGCTGGGATGGTCCCGGGCCGCTCCCGGAGCTGCAGGTGAGCGACCCCGGCAGCCACCGCGCCAGAGGAGACCACCACCAGCTCTCGGCCTTCCGCCCGTAACGCCACCAGTTCGTCCGCCAGCCGGTCGAGCACGGGCTGGTCCAGGCCTTGCGGGCCGGCGAGCACCGCGCTCCCCACCTTGACCACCAGGCGGCGGTAGGCCTGGGGGTCCTGGAAGCTGGGTCTGGAGCGCGTGGCCACACCTGCATGATACGCTTCCGGCGGAAAGGCCGGGCGAGGAGGCCGCCCTGTCGCCGTCGAAGGCCAGAGTACCAAGCGCTCGGGAGGGAAGACCATGCCGAGGGAACCGGTGTTCGCGGATCCCGAGGAGGAGCGCCGCTACCTTGAGCAGGTGAAGGGCGAGCTGGACGCCGCGCGCACCAAGGAGGACGTGGTGGAGGTGTGGCGGCGTCACTACCTGAAGGTCGGCCACCGCAAACTCGGCAGGTTGTTGCTGGGACGGCCGGTCCACGAGCTCCTGCGGTCCCAGGGGGAATAGACACCCCGTGGAGTACGCGCGCCTCGCACGCACCTACCAGCGGCTCGAGGAGACCTCCGCGCGGCTGAAGCTCATCGAGGAGCTGGCCGGGCTGTTCCGGGATACCCCCAAGGCCCTCCTGCGCAAGGTGGTGTACCTCTGCCAGGGCAAGATCGCGCCAGACTTCGCGGGGGTGGAGATCGGGCTCGCGGAGAAGCTCGCTGCGCGGGCGGTGGCGGAGGCGGCGGCGGTAGCCGAGGAGAAGGTCCAGTCGGCGCTGCGCCGGCGGGGAGACCTGGGCTCGGTGGCTGAGGAGCTGCTGGCCGAGCGGGGAGCGCGCCGGTCGCACCTCACGGTCGAGGAGGTGTTCTCCCACCTGGAAGCCATCGCCCAGGCCGCTGGCAAGGGAGCCCAGACCCAGAAGATCACCGCCCTGGCGGAGTTGCTGCGCCGCGCGACGCCGCTGGAGGCGCGGTACCTGGTACGGACCGTCACGGGGAAGCTGCGCCTGGGAGTGGGCGATGCGTCCATCCTGGACGCGCTGGCAGAGGTGTACGCGGGAGGACGGGCCAACCGCGTTCCCCTTGAGCGGGCCTACAACATCTGCTCGGACCTGGGGCTGGTGGCGGAGACCCTGGCGCGGGGCGGGATCTCCGCGGTCGAACGGATGGAGGTCCGGCCCGGAAACCCGGTCCGGCCCATGCTGGCGCAGCGCCTGGGTACCGCGGAGGAGATCCTCGCCAAACTGGGGGGCAGGTGTGCGGTGGAGTACAAGTACGACGGCGAGCGGGTGCAGGCGCACCGGCTCGACGGCCGGATCCTGCTGTTCTCCCGCCGGCTGGAGAACATCACCGAGCAGTTCCCTGACGCCGTGGAGCTGCTGCAGACCGGCCTGCGTCCCAAGCGGGCCATCCTGGAAGCGGAGATCGTGGCCGTGGACCCCGATACAGGCGAACTGCGTCCGTTCCAGGAGCTCATGCAGCGGCGCCGGAAGTACGGGATCGAAGAAGCGGCACAGCGGATCCCCGTGGGGTTGTTCTGCTTCGACCTGCTGTACGGGGAGGAGGGTGACCTGACCCGCAGGCCGTACCTGGAGCGGCGGCGGGCGTTGGAGCGCGCCATCAAACCCAGCGAGCGGCTGCAGCTGGCCACGTGGAAACTCGTGGCGAGCGCGGAGGAGCTGGAGGCGTTCTTCGAACAGGCCATCGCGGACGGCTGCGAGGGGGTTCTGTGCAAGTCCGTGGCCGAGGACGCCGCCTACCAGGCAGGAGCGCGCGGCTGGCTGTGGATCAAGCACAAGCGCGAGTACCGCACGGAGTTGCAGGACACCCTGGACCTGGTGGTGGTGGGCGCCTTCTACGGACGCGGCCGGCGCAGGGGGACGTACGGTGCCCTGCTGGTGGCCGCCTACGACCCAGAGGCCGACCGGTTCCCGACCTTCTGCAAAGTCGGCAGCGGGTTCTCGGACGAGGACCTGGTGGAGCTGCCCAGGCGGCTGCGGCCGTACGAGGTCAGCCGTCGGCCAGCGCGGGTGGACTCCCGCATGGAACCGGACGTGTGGTTCGAGCCCGCGGTGGTGCTGGAGGTGGTGGGGGCGGAGATCACCCTGTCGCCCGTGCACACGGTGGCGTGGGGCCGGGCGCGGGAGGGCGCTGGGCTGGCATTGCGGTTCCCGCGCTTCACGGGCCGCTACCGGGACGACAAGCGGCCGGAGGACGCCACCACGGTGGACGAGATCTGGGAGATGTACCGGCGGGCGCGGGGGCGCGCGGTCCGCGTGGCGGAGTCGGAAGGCTAGCTGCGGGCGCGTCTACCGGACGACCACGACCACCCGGCGCTCCCGAGGGCCGTCGAACTCCGCCAGCATCACGGCCTGCCAGCGGCCCAGGGCGAGCCGGCCGCCCACCACGGGAATCACCTTGCTCGGGCCCACCACGGAGGCCTTCAGGTGCGCGCTGGCGTTGCCGTCCACCCGGTCGTGCCTCCACACGCCGTCGGGGAAAAGCTTCTCGAGGGCGTCCAGGAGGTCCTCGCAGACCTGCGGGTCCGCGTTCTCGTTGACCACCACCGCGGCCGTGGCGTGGGGGACGTACACGCAGCACAGCCCCTCGGAGACCTCTTGGGCCCTGACCGCCTGCTGGACCCGGTCCGTGATGTCCACGAGCTCGCGCTTGCGCCTCGTGCGGACGGTGAACTCCATGGTGTCCTCCCTCTCCAGGGTGGCACGGCGAGAAGCTCCTTCCAAGGGCCTTGAAAGACGCGGGAGGTGAGGTGGCGTGTTCGCTTCGAGGCTTGCGTGGGTGAGCGTGTACGCCGTGGCCATGGCGTACGTGGAAGCCGCGGTGGTGCGCTACCTCCGGCAGCTGTACGGCATCCGCGACCTGCTCCAGGACGCGCCGACCCGGCTCGACGCGGTGGTCTGGGTGGAGATGGGCCGGGAAGCGGCCACGCTGGCCATGCTGTTCGCGGTCGGCCAGGTGGCGGGGACGACGCGGCCGGCCCGGTGGGGCTGGTTCCTGTACGGGTGGGGTGCGTGGGACCTGGCGTACTACGGGTGGCTGCGCGCCCTCCTTGGCTGGCCTCGGTCGCTGACGGACTGGGATCTCCTGTTCCTGATCCCGCTTCCCCTGGTGGGCACCGGTTTGGGCGCCACTGAGTGCCGCGGTCCTGCTGATGGCGTTCGGGGCGAGTCTGACCTGGAGGGGCGAGGCGGGCCTGCCGGTGCGGATGGACACACTGGCCGTACTGTTGGCGCTTGGGGGTGCCATGGTCGCGCTGTGGGCGGTGTTGAGCCCGGCGCTCGGCCGGCTGGTGGAGGGGTGGCAGGCTGCGGTGGCCGCCCGACCCCAGGCGTTCCCGTCCTTGCCGTACCTGGCTGGCTACGCTGCGGCGGCCGCCGCGGCCTGCCGGGTGGTGACCGGTAGGGGCAGGAAGCCCCGTTGGCTTGCCGACCGCGGTGGCAAGGCGAGACCCTAGAGACGAGGGTTCGACGGAGGGGTCGCATGAAGGGGATCGGGTGGCTGGTGGGGTTGGCGGTGCTGGCGGTGGGGCTCCCCCTGCGGGCGCAGCAGCCGGGCTCGGACATCCTGCCGGGAGAGGCTATTGGGGCGGCGCGCATCGGCATGGCCATGGACGAGGTGGTCCGGGTGGCGCAGGGGTTCGGGCAGACGCGGGACCAGGCGCGGGAAGCCGGCCGGGAGGTCTGCAACGTGGACGACGGGGTGGGGATCTGCGCGTACGACTACTACTTCTACGAGGACAAGCGGGAGGCCACCCAGACCCCGGGCCTGGTGCTGGCGGTGGTGACGGACGACCCCCGCTTCAAGCTGCGGGGCGGAGTGGGGGTCGGGAGCACCCTGGTGGAGTTCCTGCGCGCCTACGACACCAACCCCGAATGGCTGGGGGGTGGCTACCTGGAGTGGACGAGCAAGGGGCTGTTGGTGGGGCTGCGGCGGGGCGCGCGGGGTGCAGAGGTGGCGGTCGTGGGCGTCTTCAAGCCCAGGCCGTCCGCGGTGCGGGCGGAGGCGGGAACCGGCCGGGGCGCGGGTGCGTACCCCTAACGAGACGCTTCGGGAGGAGGGTTTGCATGCGGAGGACCCGGCTGGCGGCGGTCGTGTTGGCCGCAGCCCTCGTCGTGGGCGGGGGTGTGGCGCACGCGCAGGACATCCTGCAGATCATCAAGGTGTTCGGGGTCGGCTACGCGGTCCGCACCTTCGGGCCGCAGATCAACGACTTCATCAACTCTTTGCTGCTGTCGCGGGACGTGGCGACGCAGCAGACGACGAAGGTCGTCCCCATCTTGAGCATCTCCATCGGCCTGGACGCCCCCGGGCGGGCCACCATTGGTGCTGCGCAGGTGGCAGGGCCGCGGGCCGCGGTGCAGCGGGTCCAGGCGGTGGCGGCCCTGGACGCCAACTACCAGGGGGTCTTCCAGATCCGGGCGCTGATCCCGGTGGACAGCCTGGAGCCGTGGCGCAGCCTGCGGCGGGTGGTCGGGGTCGGCGTGTCCGCCATCATCGACCTGAGGATTTAGGGCTCCGCAGGGACGGGAGGGCCGGAGGAGAGGACCGGCCCTCCCGAGTCCTCACCGCCGGGGCGCCACGAGGAGCGTTCCCGTGTAGTGCACGCTCATGGGGTGCAGGTGGCAGTAGATGGTGTAGGCCCCCGCGCGCACGTTCCGGACCCGCACCGTCTTCGCCTGCTTCGGTTGCAGGACCTCTTTGATGCCGAAGGCGTCAATGGCGAAGCCCTCCGGGATGGGGCTCTCGTTGCGCACGACGAACTCCACGGTCTCGCCCTCGTAGGCGAAGGCGTCCGCGGGCAGGTTGGTCACCGCGATGGTGGAGACTCCCGCCACCGTGGCCTTCCAGAACTTCATGGTGATCTGGTAGCGCCGCACGGGCGCGGGGCTTGAGGGCGCAGGGCCGGGCAGGAAGACCAGACTCAGGGCCAGGGCGACAGCGGCGAGGACGCGGGGCAGTCGGGTTCGCACGGTCCCACCTCCGATATTTTGGACTCCTAAGTATGTAGCATGGGAGGGAGGAGGCGTCAAGGGCGTGCGAAGCCGCGGGCGGGGAGGTCCGTTCGGGTCCAGGGAGCGCACGGCGGAGCGGGTGGCTCAGGCGCTGGAGCGTATCGCCACCGCGCTGCGCAGCGACGCGTGGGGGGAATCGCGGGCGCGCGGCCTGACGCCTACGCAGGCGCAGATCCTGGGCTACCTGCGCTTCCGGGGCCCCCGGGGTGCGCGGGTGTCGGAAGTCGCGGAGGCGCTCGCCGTGCGCGCAGCCACCGCCAGCGAATCCACGGACGCGCTGGTGCGCAAGGGGCTCGTACGGAAGGCGAGGGTGTCGGAGGACGGGCGGGCGCGGTTGGTGTTGCTGACCGCCGCGGGCCGGAGGGAGGCAGACCGGTTGGCGGGCTGGCCGGAGTTCCTCCTGCGGGCGGTCCGCGCGTTGCCGGAGGCCGAACAGGCGGCCTTCCTACGGGTGCTCCTCAAGACGATCCGGGAGCTGCAGAGGGCGGGCCGCATCCCGGTGTCCCGGATGTGTGTGACGTGCACGTACTTCCGCCCCTACGCGCACCCCGACCCGAAGGCCCCCCACCACTGCGCCTTCGTGGACGCCCCCTTCGGCGACGGGCTGCTCCGGGTGGAGTGCCAGGACCACCAGCCGGCCTCAGCGGAGCAGGCCGAGGCGAACTGGAAGCGGTTCGTGCGTGCGGGCTGACCGGAGTGGGAAGGCCAGGGCGGGTGGGCTGTTCGGCGGCGCTCGTCAAGTACGGCCTGAAGCCCGCCGCTGTACCCGGGCCGGTGACCACGGCCCCCGGGGAGGGACAGAGCCGCGTACCAGCACTGCCTCGTGGCCGGTCTGTGGCGGAGGGGGTGGGACTCGAACCCACAAGGGCGCAAGGCCCACCGGTTTTCGAGACCGGCCCCTTAGCCAGTTCGGTGCACCCCTCCGGCCTCCTCAATTGTAGCGCGCAGCCGACGTCCACACCGCTACACTGGGGGGCGGAGGCGGTACATGTCGCTCAGAGACGTTCTCCGGGAGAACTGGAGGCGGGTGATGCCGCTACGTGCGGCGCGGCCTCGGGACCGGGACGAGGCCGCGGCGCTCCGGCTGGTGGGCTACCGGCCCAGCGGGGGTTTTCCACCTGG
>BEII01000019.1 GCA_002898935.1 bacterium HR32 | reverse complement strand
CGAAGGCTCGGTAGTTCAGGGCGGCCAGCAACAGGAAGGCGCGGAAAATCTCCTCCCGAGAGGGGATGAGAGGGCGGCCACCGTTGATGTACGTGGCGAACTCGCTCACCACGGTCACCGACCCTGCCTTGACGAAGCGGGCCCCCCGCGCCCGGATGCGGTCTGCGTACTGGGACTCGTTCACGATGTGGAGGACCTGGGTGTAGGGCGCGAACTCCTAAATGGTGAACTCGGGCATGGGGTATTCCATCACCGCGTACGGGTTGGTGGTTTCGGACGGATAGCCTGCCTGGTACATGACCAGGTCTCCCACCACGTGGTTGGGGTCGATGCTCTTGACCCGGTTCTTGGTGGTCGTCCAGTCCGAGTAACTGCTGGTCATTCCGTGGAACTCGCTGTGGAGGAACCACACCAGCATGGCGGGGTCGCGGGCGATGCGCGCGACCCGGTCCGGGTTGAACACCTCCTGGCTGCCCTGGAGGTCGTACGCGTTCGCGGTGGCCCACAGGGACCACGTGCTCCAGAAGTTGGACGGAGGCTCCCGGACCCAGAGGGTGTTGAACCCAGCGACCTTGGCCTCCCTCAACCGCTGCTCGTACTCCGCGGTGCTTCTGAGCCATCCCGAGCCCGCCCAGCCCGCAAACTTGTTGAGGCTGGCTACGACCACACTCTGCCCGTTCACGAGCAACCCGCCGAAGTCGGCCACGCGGGTGTGCTGGACGGGTACGACGCGCGTCTGGATCGGTCCTGGGCCGAGCAGCGCGTTTCCTCCGGCACCGCAGGAAGCGACGGTCGCAGTCAGGGCGAGGAGGGAGACGACGGTCGCGAGCGAGCGGGGGGTTGTCATCGCACGACACCTCCGCGTCTAGAGCGTGATGTTGGGCCGTTCCTCCGGCGGTGCGAGGACCGCCGGCCCCGTCCGCCCCCCTCGGCGGTCCCGCGAATCATACCAGGTCCTGTGCCATATGGCAAACGTACTTTCGTTCGCCCTTCCGGGCACCCCAGGCTGGCTGAGTGGCCAACGCACGAGTGTCCGTTCGGGTGGACAGAGGGGCCGCGTCGAGTGCGCGGGTATGCTCCTTCGCGGGCTTTGCGTCGCAAGGGGGTGGCAGATACGCTGGCGTCGGTAGGCTGACCCGAAAAGGAGACGGGAGGCCGCGCACACGCGCGGCCTCCCTTTCGTTACGGACACCGGAGGAGGACGGGGCTTGATCGTCGCGATCCACCAACCCCACTACCTGCCGTGGCTGCGGTACATGGCCAAGCTGGCGCTCGCGGACACGTTCGTGCTGCTGGACGACGTGCAGTACACGAAGAACGGCTGGCAGAACCGCAACCGCATCAAGACCGCGAATGGCTGGAGCTACCTGACGGTACCGGTGCACGCGCATGTCACCGACCGGATCGTGGACGTGCGCGTGGCGGACGACCGCTGGCGGCCGCAGCACTGGAAGTCGCTCCAGGCCGCGTACGGGCGGGCGCCGTACTTCCAGGAGCACTCGGCGTTCTTCGAGGGCTTTTACGCGTCCCCTTGGGAACGGCTGGTGGACCTGAACGTAGCCAGCCTCGAGTACTTGCGCTCCGCGCTGGGTCTGCGCGCCCCCTTGGTCCGGGCTTCGTCCCTGGGCGTCTCGGGGGAGGGGAGCGAGCGGCTCGTCCGGATCTGCAAAGAGTTGGGGGCCACCGTGTACCTGTCCGGTGCGTATGCGGCCACCAACCACTTGGACGCGGTGGCGTTCCGCGGCTCCGGGGTGGAGCTGGCCGTGGTGGAGTGGACGTGCCCGACGTACCGGCAGTGCCACCCCAAGGTGGGGTTCCTGCCAGACCTGTCGGTGGTGGACCTCCTGTTCAACGAGGGGGAAGCAGCTCGGCAGGTCCTCCTTCGTGGTGTGAGGACACTCGAGCCCATCTCGGTGGGAGGAGGGATCACGTGAGCGAACGCAAGGCGTGCGTCACGGGAGGCGCAGGGTTCATCGGAGCATTCCTGTCTCGAAGGCTGTGGTCCGAGGGCTGGCACGTGACGGTGCTGGACTGCTGCGGACAGGAGGACCTGGGGCTGATCGCGGACCTGCTGGGCCACCCGAGGTTCCGCTTCCTCCGGGGGGACGCCACCGTGCGCCACGACGTCGAAGACGCCGCCTCGGAGGCGGACGTGATCTTCCACCTGGCGTCGGTGGTCGGGGTGGGGACGACCATCGGAGACCCGATCCGGACCATCCGCAACAACATCGACAGCATGTTCCACGTCCTGGAGGTGGCTCGGCGGCGGAACAGCAAGGTCGTCTTCAGCTCGTCCGCGGACGTGTACGGGATCCTGGACAAGGTCCCGCTGGAAGAGGAGGACGACAACCTGTACGCGGGCCCCCACGTGCGCCGGTGGGTGTACGCGCGGGTGAAGTCTCTGGAGGAACAGCTGTGCTTCGAGTACTGGCGCCGCTACAACCTTCCCACGGTGGTGGTGCGGTACTTCAACTCGTATGGCTACGGGATGGATTACTACTTCCCCCGCCGGGTGATCCCGCTGTTCGTGCGGAACATCCTGGAGGGCCGACCCCTGGAGGTGGTCGGGGACGGAAGCCAGACGCGGTCGTTCTGTTACATCGACGACATGGTGCACGGCACCATGCTGGCAGGCGAAGTTCCGGAGGCGGTGGGAGAGGTCTTCAACATCGGGAACGACGAGGAGATCACCATCCTCGGGCTCGCGAGGAAGATGCTGGCCATCGCGGAGGAGCTCGGGATGGCCCAGGGCCTCGGTTGGCGCCACGTCACCACCGGTGCGGTGTACGGGGAGGAGTTCGAGGACATCCACCGCCGCGTGCCGGGGCTGGCGAAATCGCGGCGTGTCCTGGGCTATCAACCGAGGGTCCCGCTGGACGAGGGGCTCCGACGGACGCTGCGGGCGTACCGGGACCACGGAGTGCCGCAGGCGGTGGGGGTGGCCGGGTGAGCTTCTGGGGCGAGCAGCGCGTGCTGGTGGTCATGCCGCACGCGGACGACGAGACCTTCGGGTGTGGCGGGACCATGGCCCGCGTAAAGGCGGAGGGCGGGGAGGTGTTCGTGGTCGTGGCCGCTGTCGGAGACCTGCGCCACTACGACCCCGAGCACCCCGCGGTGACCGGCGACCAGCGCGCTCGGGAGTTCCGGGACGCCATGGAGACCCTGGGGGTGGACGACTTCGAGGTCCTGTTCAATGACCCGCAGCGGCACATGCGTCTGGACGCGTTGCCGCGGCTCGACCTGGTCCGGCTGATTGAGTCCGAAGGCCGGCTGAGCATCGACCGGGTGCGCCCGACCGTGCTGATCCTGCCCGCCGTCTCCTACAACCAGGACCACGAGGCGCTGTTCAAGGCAGGGTTCGCGGCCTGCCGGCCACACCTGCCCTCCGTGAAGCCGTTCGTGCGTGTGGTGCTGGCGGCGGACGCGCCGCAGCTGGCGTGGAACCACACCCCCTTCCACCCCAACTTCTACGTGGACATCACGGGGTACCTGGACCGTAAGCTCCAGGCCCACGCCTGCCACCGGTCACAGCTCCGTCCGCCGCCGCACCACGCCAGCCTCGAGCACATCGAGCGCCTCGCACGGGTACGCGGCGCGGAGGTGGCGGTGGAGGCCGCGGAGGCCTTCTACTGTTACCGCTATGTCGCCTGAGGGGAAGGGCGGAGGGCCCGGGCACGCCACGGTCCGCGTGCTGGACTGTACCGTGCGCGACGGCGGGTTCGCCAACGGGTGGTGCTTCTCGGTGGACTTCGTGCGCGAGCTCTACGAGGCGCTGGACCGGGCAGGTGTGGACTACGTGGAGGTGGGGTTCGCCAACGCCCGAGAGCGATGGCACGTCACAGATCCCCAGCCGTGGCAGTGGGTGACGGAAGAGTTGCTCCGGGGCGTGCTGCCCGAGCGGCGTCGGACCCGGGTCGCGGTGATGGTGGACACCTGGGGTGTGCCGGACGGCGCACCGCGGCCGCGGAGCCACGCCTCGCCGGACCTGGTGCGGGTCGCCTGCCGGCTGGACGCTCTCGAGGCGGCGGTGGGGTTGGTGGCCCGATTCCACGAGGCCGGGTACGAGACGAGCCTGAACCTGCTGGCCGTCTCGGAGATTCCGCCCGGTGATCTCTCTGCCGCGCTGGCGCGGGTGGCACGAAGCCCCGCGGACGTGGTCTACGTGGTGGACTCGTACGGCCACCTGGACCCGCAAGCGGTGCGGGCTGTGGTGGGGCGTTTCCGAGAGGCGCTCCCTGGCAAGGCGGTGGGGTTTCACGGACACAACAACCGGCAGCTCGCCCTCGCCAACACCCTCGTCGCCATCGAGTGCGGTGCCACCTTTGTAGACGCGAGCCTGCTGGGGATGGGGCGCGGCGCGGGCAACTGCCCGCTGGAGCTCCTGGTGGGGCTGCGCGACCCTTCGCACCGGACCCTGGTGCCCCTGCTGCGGTTTTTGGCTCTGCACGAGGCCGATTTCCCGCCGCGGTCCCGGTGGGGCTACAGCCTTCCCCTGATGTTGACGGGGCTTTTGAACCGCCACCCACGGGAGGCCACCGAGGAGTTGGTGCGTGAGTTCGTAGGCCTCACGGTCACCCGCGGGAGTCTGGGATGAGGGAACCACGGATCCGGCACTCCCGACCTACGCTGGGGCCTCTCGAGCAGGCCGCGGCGAGCCGCGTGCTGGCTTCCAGCCAGCTGGCCGCCGACGAAGAAGTGCGGTCCTTCGAGGCCGAGGTAGCAGGCTTACTGGGTCTGGCCGGCGGGGTAGCGACGAGCTCCGGGACGGCGGCGCTCCACGCGGCCCTGCTCGCCCTGGGTGTAGGGCCCGGGGACGAGGTGTTGGTGCCCACCTACGTGTGCAGCGCGGTCCTGTACGCGGTGCAGGCCACCGGGGCGCGGGCGGTGCCCGTGGACGTCCTGGCGGACGGGAACGTGGACCCCGACCTGGCGCGGCGCGCGGTCACCCGCCGCACCCGTGCACTGGTCGCGACCCACGCCTTCGGGAGCCCCGCAGACGTGGACGCCCTGCTCGGACTGGGCGTGCCCTTGGTCGAGGACGTCGCGCAGGCTCTGGGGGCGCGCTACCGCGGCCGGCCGGCGGGCTCCTTCGGCCACGTCACCGTGTGCTCATTCTACGCCACGAAAGTGATCACGTCCGGCGGGGAGGGAGGGATGGTCCTGGCCCAGGACCGTTCCCTGCTCGCACGCGTGCGCAGGCTGTGTACGTCGGACGCACGGGGTCGCGAGCGACGCTTCAACTACCGCATGACGGACCTGCAAGCGGCGGTCGGGCGCGTACAGCTTGGGCGGCTCGATGAATTCGCGTCGAGGCGGAGGGCCCTCGCGGCGACCTACACACGGGCTCTGGACACGTGGGGTCTGGAGCTTCCCAGGCCGTGTTCCCCTGGCGCCGAGCCCGTCTGGTACCGCTACGTGGTCCGGTGTCAGGAGGCCGCGCGTCTTCTTCGCCACCTCAGGCGGAACGGGGTGGAGGCAAAGCGGCCGGTGAAGCAGCCCCTGCACCGGACGCTGGGACTTTCGGGGTTCCCTGAAGCCGACCGGCTGCACGCCACCAGTCTCTCCCTGCCCATCTACCCCTGCCTCTCGGAGCAAGAGGTGAACGAGGTGGCGAGGCTAGTGCGGGCTGCTGTGGAGGTGCGGGTTGGCGTTGGCTAGCGCGCTGTTGTCGTTCTGCCTCGCACTGGTCCTGGTGCCGGTAGCCCGGTGGGTCGCGTGGCGCACGGGTGCGGTGGACGTCCCCAGAGGCCACAAGGCCCACGGCAGGGCCGTGGCCCTTCTCGGCGGGCCTGCGGTGCTTGCGGCCGTGGGGCTCACCCTGGCTGCGCTCAGGCCTCAGGAGCTCGCCTGGATGCCCGCCGCAGCCGCGCTGGCTTTGCTCGGTCTTGTAGACGACCTGTGGGGCGTCCGGGCGTCTGTGCGACTCGTGGTGGAGCTCGTGGTCTGCCTGGTGTTGCTGTGGGCTACGGGGACGCGGCTGTGGACCCCTGCGTTTGTCCCGGGCTGGCTCGCCACCGTCCTCACCGGCCTGTGGCTGGTGGGCGTGGTGAACGCCGCCAACTGCTTTGACTGTGCGGACGGGAGCCTCGGTGGGGTCGGGGCGCTGGCTGCGCTGGGCGTGGCGGGTGTCGCCGCCCTGGTCGGTCACGACGCGTGGACCCCAGCCCTGGGACTGGCGGGCGCCCTCGCGGGCTTCGCAGTCCACAACCGGCCTCCGGCCACGGTTTTCCTGGGGGACGCGGGGAGCCTCCCCGTGGGCTTGCTGGTCGGCTGGCTGTCGGTTCGCGTAGCGACGCAGCAGCCGGCAGCCTTCACTCTGGCCGCACTGCTGGTTGTTTCGGTCCCGGTCTTTGACTTCCTCGCGGTCCACGCGCGGCGGTGGCGTCGGGTGGGACTGCGGCGTCTGATGGAGTCCGTCGGGCGAGAGCACCTACCCCAGCGGCTCCTGCAGTGGGCTGGACCCCGGCGCGGTCTCGCGGGCCTGTACGGACTGCAGCTGGACGCGAGCGTCGCGGCCGTGGCGGCGGCGAGCTTCGCCACGCCCTGGCCCGGTCTGGCGGTGCTGTTCGTGTGGGTCGCGCTGTTGCTCTGGGTGGACGACCGGTTGCCGCAGCCCGCACCTGCCGCCGAGGCTAGGTCGGGAGGCCGGGCGGTACAGGCGCGTCCGGAGAGCGTGGGGTGAGGGCGGTGGACGACCGGGCGATCCGCTACCTGGAGGCCGCGCTGGACGCTGCCGAGCAGCGGTTTGTGACGCTCTTGGCCCAGCAGCGCCTGTTCTCGGAGAACGGGGGTGAGCCTCCGGCCATGCGCGTGGTCGGAGAGCTCCGCCGCGTCCTCCGGTCCGTGACGGAGCTCGAGGGGCGGCGGGACGTCACGTTCGACGATCTCCGTCGCCTGCACGCACTGCGGGCACGCACCGTCTGGTTGTACCGGCGGATCGCCCAGGAACGCCTGTTCGCCAGGAAGGTCCAGCTCGAAGAACGCCTGAAGTCCATGATTCCCCCGGAAGCCTATGAGGTCTAACTCGAGCTCCAGGCCTGCGAGGTAGAGGAGGACGCCGACCGGGCGGCCACGGACGAAGAACTGGCGGCCCGGCTTCTGGCCTGAGGGCCCAGGTCTGGGGCACTCCGCCTAGGGAGGTCAAGGCGGTGGCGTCGTATACTAGACAGTGGTACCGGGCGCTTAGCTCAGAGGGAGAGCACTTCCTTGACGCGGAAGAGGCCGGAGGTTCGAGTCCTCCAGCGCCCACCACGGTTTCTCCTGGACTGCCGCGACGGCCGTCTGGAGCAGTAGACGCCTCGGGTGATGGGTCGTCTCCTGCCGGGCCGCCGACGCCCCCTCTCCCGCTGCAAGTGCGCCTGTATGAGACCGCGGAGTGCCTCGACCACCTCGCCGGTCCCTGGGATGCCCTCGTGGAGCAGGCCGGAGCCTCCATTTTCCACACGTCCACCTGGGCTCGCGCCTGTGGGAAGCCTTCGGCGACGGGAAGCACTGGCACGTCCTGGGGGTGTGGGCGGGTGACCGGCTCGTCGGTCTAGCGCCCTTTTGCCGGGAACGCACCCGGTCCGGAGCGCGGCGGCTGCGAACCCTCGGTAGTCCGGAGGCGGACTACGGCGGGGTGGTCGTGGCTCCGGACGTCGTTGGGCCGGTGTCTAGGCTGCTGGCGGAGACCTTGTACGAGGACCGCGCCTGGGACGTAGTGTGGATGCCCGAGGTGCTGGAGGAGGCCACCGCAAGCCACCGTCTGCTGACGCACTTCCGGGAGCGGGGGATGCGTGTTCTCGTCCGCGAGAGTTGCACCTGCCGCGTCTCCCTTCCCGCTAGCTGGTCGGAGTACCTTTCGGTTCTGAGCCCCCCGACGCGGCGGCGTTTGCTGCAGAAGGCACGACGCCTCGAAGAACTCGGTGCACGGGTTGTACGCTGCGAAAGTCCCTCGGACCCTTCGGCCGGCGTCGAGGCGTTCGCCCGACTGCACACGGAGCAGTGGACACAGAAGGGACGTGGCAGCCTCTTGCTGAACTCTCGCCAGATACGGTTCCATACGCTGCTCACGGCAGCCCTTGCGAAGCAGAACCGGCTCGACCTGTGCTGGCTTCAGGTGGGCGGGTCTGTCCACGCGGCGGTCTACGACTTTCGGTTCGGAAAGTCCGTCTACAGCTACCTCTCGGCAGTGGACCTCCGCCATCTTCAACGGCTCTCTCCCGGCATCCTCCTGACCTTGTGGCGCATCCGCGCGGCCATCGAGGACGGATACAGCTGGTACGACCTCCTCCGAGGTGAGGAGCCGTACAAGGCGACCCTGGGCGCGCGCCCGTACCCCACCTACACGTACCAGGTGGTACACCCCAAGCGGTGGAGGGCTTGGTGGTACCTGGCCTTGGGCCCGCTCCGCGAGCGGTTGCTGCGAAAGGAGGCGGCGGCGAGACCCGGTGCCCCGGGCGCGGGGTCAGGCCCTGCGGAAGACGGCGTGTGAGGCCGTACGCCTTCGGTTGAGCCTGTCAGGACGCTCCGCTATCATGGCCCCGTGAAGGTCCGGATCCGACACCAGCGGCGCGAGGTACAGGTGGAGGGCGTGCGGACGGTGGGAGAGCTGCTGGACCGCTTGCAGCTCAACCCGGAGACCGTGCTGGTAGTCCGGGGTACGGAGCTGTTGACCCGTGACGCCCGAGTCGCCGACGAGGACGAGATCGAGATCCGGCCCGTGGTGTCCGGAGGCTAGCCATGCGCTGCACCAAGTGCAAGGGCACCGCGCAGGTGGAGGTGCGGCGGCACCACACGGCCTTCTGCGGCCCCCACTTTCTGGAGTGGTTCGAGGCGCAGGTGGACCGGGCCGTGCGGCGCGAGCGCATGTTCACTCCCCAGGACCGCGTGCTGGTGGCCGTGTCTGGGGGCAAGGACAGCCTGGTCCTGTGGGACGTGCTGCTGCGCCTAGGCTACCAGGCGACCGGGTTGCACCTGAACCTGGGCATCGGCGGGTACTCCCAGGAGTCGCAGGAAAAGTGTGAGGCCTTTGCCCGGGACCGGGGCGCTGAGCTCCTGGTGGTGGACATCCCCGCGGAATACGGGGTGGGGGTGGAGGGGCTGGCGCAGCTCACCGGGCGGGTGGCGTGCTCCGCCTGCGGGCTCAGCAAGCGTTACCTGTTCAACCGCGTGGCCGTGGACCGAGGCTTCGACGTGGTGGCGACCGCCCACAACCTGGACGACGAGGCCGCGGTCCTCCTCGGGAACCTGATCGCCGGGAACGTGGACGCGCTCGTCCGCCAGACACCGGTGCTGGAGAGCACCCACCCGGGCCTGGCCCGGAAGGTCAAGCCGCTGTACCGGATCGCGGAGCGTGAGACCGCGGCCTACGCGGTGCTGCGGGGGATTGACTACGTGCTGGACGAGTGTCCGAACAGCGCGGGCGCCCGGTCGCTGTTGCTCAAGGAGGCGCTCAACCTCCTGGAGCGGGACGCGCCGGGGACGAAACAGAGTCTGTACTGGAACTTCCTCGAGAAGGTACGGCCCCTGCTGCGCACGGCGTCGGAGCCCGTGGCGCTCCGGAGCTGCGTTCACTGCGGGCAGCCCACCACCGCTGAGGTCTGCGCCTTCTGCCGGATGACGGAGCGGGTCGCGCGCAAGCTCCAGTCCCGGGTCGCGGTGTCCGCGGCCCGGCGGGAGCCCGTGGCGGCCTCCTCTGGCGGGGGCGGCGGACCCGCATGAGCTCCGGCCCCTTCCGGCCGGGCGAGTTGGTGCTGCTGGTGGACCGCAAGGGCCGCCGTTACCTGCTGCGCCTCCAGCCCGGACGGGTGCAGGACCTCCGAGGCCGGCTGGAGCACGACGCCCTTCTGGGCCAGGAGGAGGGTGTGGTGGTGCGGAACAGCCACGGCGAGGTCTTCCTGGCCCTGCGTCCCACCTTAGCGGAGTACGTCCTGGAAATGCCCCGGCGGACCACGCCCATCTACCCGAAGGACCTCGGGGCGGTGCTGGTGGCGGCGGACATCTACCCGGGAGCCCGGGTCGTAGAGGCGGGGACCGGGTCGGGAGCCCTGACGCTGGCGCTGCTGCGTGCGGTGGGGACGAGAGGGGTGGTGTTCACCTACGAAGTCCGGCCGGAGTTCCTGGAGGCGGCGCGGCGCAACATCGAGGCTCTGCACGGCCCGGCGGACAACCTCGTCGCACGCCTGCACGACGTGTACCAGGGGATCCCGGACACGCCCGTGGACCGGGTGGTCCTGGACCTTCCGGAACCGTGGCGGGTGGTGCCCCACGCAATGGAGGCGCTCCGGCCGGGCGGGATCTTCGCCTCGTACGTGCCCACCGTGCCGCAGGCGCACCAGACCGCGGAGGCACTCCGGGCCTCGGGGGCCTTCGCGCTCGTGGAGACCACGGAGACGCTGGTGCGGCCTTGGAACCTGGCGGGGCAGAGCGTGCGGCCCGCGCACCGGATGGTGGCGCACACAGGCTTCCTGACCACCGCTCGACGGGTCCAGCCCAGGTCTGGAGACCGCGTGGCACCCTTCCCGCCGCCAGCCCCCTACCTGTAAGGCCGTTCCGGCTTCCGGGCGGCGCGCGGCGTGCACGCCAACGTGCCCGCGGGAGCTCGAAGGCGGCCCGGGCCCCGCACCCGCCACCGCCTGTCTCAGAAAGCCCATCGGGCGGAGGAGACCGGGGGCCCGAAAAGTCGCGCAGCGCTCTTGGGGGTGGTCTAGACGAAGATGTCCAGCGGGAGCAGGGCGGTCACGATGAAGTTTGGCACGTCTACCACTTGGCTGACCCGGAGGTCGACGGCGACGCTGCAGAGCGCATAGGCTTGCTGCCGGCCGAAGCCGCGGGTGCCGAGGTAGTCGATCATCTTGAGCAGAGCGTCCCGCGCGGCCAAGGTCAGGTCCTCCGACTCGTTGGTGCCGTCCTCCCGGACGCAGATCCCCGTGGTGGCGTAGAAGCGGCGCGGGGCTGCCATCTCGGGCTCGGTGAAGTAGCTGTCGCGCAGGAACTGGAGGGTGCGGATCCCGCGGCGCTGGGCCTCGCCCCTGTGCACGCGGAACTCCACGTGCACCGCGGAGCGCATCTCGACGGCGGTCCCGCAGGCTTCACAGTCCCCCTGCGCGAAGTGCACGTCCCCGGTGGAGAAGAGGGCGCCTTCGACCCAGACAGGAAGGAACACGCTCGCCCCAGGCGTGAGCTGCTTGATGTCCACGTTGCCGGCGTGCTCCCGCGGGGGGATCGTGCGCAGGCCCTCGGCTGCGACGGGCGCGTGGCCCGGTACCGCGTCGGTGGGGTCCGGCGGCAGC
>BEII01000018.1 GCA_002898935.1 bacterium HR32 | reverse complement strand
CCAGCAGCGCCGTGGCCTGGCCCTCCAGCGCGGCCCGCACCTCGTACAGCTCCTCGGCGTCCTCGAGGGTCGGGAGGGTCACCGTCGGACCCTTGTAGGGCACCGTGGTCACGAGCCCCTCCAGCTCCAGCTTGCGCAGGGCCTCGCGGATGGGTGTGCGGCTCACGCCCAGCTGTTCCACCAACTCCCGCTCGATGAGCCGTTGGCCGGGCTGGAACCGGCCGGACAGGATGGCCTCCCGGAGCTTCTCCAGCACGAGCTCCCGGGTCGGGCGCGCCGCCACCGCCAGGCTGTCGGTCACCGCAACGCCTCCACCACCGCGTCGGAGACCGCGCGGGTCGTGGCGCGGCCGCCCAGGTCGGGCGTGCGCAGCCGCGGTTCCCGCGCCACGGCCGCCACCGCCCCGAACACCGCCGCCGCTGCCTCCCGCTCGCCCAGGTGCTCCAGCATCAGCGACACCGACCACACCGTGGCCAGGGGGTTGGCGATCCCGCGCCCCGCGATGTCCGGGGCGGATCCGTGCACGGGCTCGAACAGGGAAGGGTTCCGTCGCGTGGGGTCCAGGTTGGCGCTGGCCGCCAGCCCGAGGCTCCCCTGCAGGGCCGCACCCAGGTCGGTGAGGATGTCCGCGTACAGGTTGGACCCCACCACCACGTCGAACCGCTGCGGGTTGAGGACCATGTGGTACGCGGCGGCGTCCACCAACACCTTCCAGACCTCCACGTCCGGGTACTCGCGGGAGACGGCCTCGGTCACTTCGTCCCAGAGCACCGCGGTGTACTGCAAGGCGTTGGACTTGGTGACCGAAGCCAGGCGGCGCCGCCGGTGGCGGGCGAGGTCGAAGGCGTAGCGTACCACACGCTCCGTACCCCGACGGGTGTACACCGACGTCTGGAGCGCCACCTCCTCCGCGGTGCCCTCCGCCACCCGGCCGCCCACCCCCGCGTACTCGCCCTCGGTGTTCTCCCGCACGAACAGCATGTCCACGTCCTCGGGGCCGCGGGAGGCGAGGGGCCCGGGGACACCCTCCAGCAGCCGCACGGGCCGCAGGTTCACGTACAGGTCGAAGCCCTTCCGGATGCGTAACAGCAATCCCCAGAGCGACACGTGGTCCGGCACCCTCGGATCGCCCACGGCACCCATCAGGATGGCGTCGAACCGTCGCAGCTGGTCGAGACCGTCCGCGGGCATCATCACGCCGTGCTCCAGGTAGTAGCCGCAACCCCAGGGGAAGTCCACGACGTCCACGCGGAAGCCGTACCGGTCCGCGGCGGCGCGCAGGGCCCGTACGCCCTCGGGAACCACCTCGGGGCCGATCCCGTCGCCGGGGATGGCAGCGATCCGGTACGTCTTCACGCCGCGTCGCCCTCCAGCAGGGGCACCAGGTCCGCCACGGTGTGGCGCCGCACGGCCCACAACGCGTCCAGCAGCTTGCGGGCGCGCTCCTGCGGCATCACCAGCGCCGCGCACTCCAAGAACTTCTCCGACACCTCCTGGCGGGACAGAGGCTTGCGGGGGTGGCCCCGCGCCATGTCCGCTCGCCCGGACAGCATCCGGCCGTCCCGCAGGACGATGGCCACCTTCATCCGCATCTCGTTGTAGCCGAGCGCCTCGATCTCGGGGTCCACGTGCACGTGCACGCGCTCCATCAGGGCGCGAACCCGGGGGTCGCGGACCCGCTCGTCCGTGAACTGCGCGAGCCCCGCCCGCCGGTCCACCACCCCCACGGCCATCTGGAACTGCAGGCTGAACTTACCTTCCAGGGCGGTCTGCGGCCGGGTGTGGATGAGGGCGTTGGGGACGTGGGAGTTCACCCCCACCTCGATGCGCTCCACGTCCTCCGGGCGGACGTCGTGCTCGCGGACCAGGTCCAGCAGCACGTCCTGGGCGGGGTGGGACAGGGACCCGGAGGGATACGGCTTGATGGAGATCCCGGGACTCTCGAAGAAGAACGGGTTGCCGAGCCGGCCCTCGATCCTGGAGGGATCGAAGCCGCCCGCGGCGGCGCTGTAGAAGCCGCGCTTGGCCTCAAGGATGTCGCGCGCGGCGGTCCACCCGCGCCGGGCCAGCAGGACCGCGAGGAGGCCGTTCTCCGCGGCCCGGCCCGCGTGGAAGGGCTTGGTCATCGTGCCGAAGTTCTCCCGCAGCCCCGCGGCCATGCTGGCCGCCAGCCCCAGGGCCCGCAGGGTCTGGTCTAGGTCACAGTGCAGCAGCCGGGCCGCGGCCGCGCACGCCCCGAACGTTCCGAGGGTCCCCGTGGAGTGGAACCCGTCGCGGTAGTGGCGCGGGTCGACGGCGTCCGCGGTCCGGCAGGCGACCTCCACACCCACCACGTAGGCGTCCAGCAGCTCCTGTCCGGAGGCGCCCACGTGTTCTGCGGCCGCGAGCGCCGCGGGCAGGACGGGTGCGGTGGGGTGGGTCAGCAGGCCGTACACGCTGCGCGGGTCGGTGGCGAGCTGGGTGTCGTCGTAGTCCAGCGCGTGGGCCGCGATCCCGTTCGCCCACGCAGCCAGTTGGAGCGGTGCCCGCACCCTGGAACCCACCACCACCGCCTGAGGGTTGCCGCCCACCTCCCGCAGGTGCTCCCGCACGATCCGGCCGGACTCCGCTGCGGCCCCGGCCAGCATCACGGCCACGCCGTCCACCAGGTGGTTGGTGGCTCGCTCCCGTACCGGGTCTGGCACCTGGGACGTCTCCACGATGAACCGGGCGACTTCCGCGGTTACACCCACATTCGTCCCTCCCACGAGTTCTGGTGTACTGTATACAAGATACAAGCGGCGGAGGCAAGGCATGCCGAGAATTGTGGTCACCCTCGGAGACCCTTCGGGGATCGGTCCTGAAGTCCTAACGAAGGCCCTCGCAGGCGGCCTCCCCTGTCCCTACCTCGTCGTGGGGGATCAGGCGGTCTGGAAGGAGGCCTGTCGCGTGGCCGGGCTCCGGTTGCCGCCTGTGGCTTCGGCCGAGCCCGCGCAAGAGGCGGGGAGGGTGCCCTTCCTGCAGGTGGACCCGCCTTCGCGGCAGTGGCCCGCAGGGCGCGCGAGCTCAGAAGCCGGCCGCTCGGCTGCCGCCTGGCTGGAGGCCGCGGTGCGCCTGGCGCTCGCTGGTCAGGCGGACGCGGTGGTGTTCGCGCCCCTCAACAAGCAGGCCCTGCGCCTAGCTGGACTCGCGGTGCGGGACGAGTACGAGTTCGTCGCACAGCTTGCAGGCGTCGCGGAACACGACGAGGTGAACGTGATCCCCCACCCGGCAGGCACGGGCCTCCTGTGGGTGGCCCGTGCCACCTCCCACGTCCCGCTGCGGGAGGTGGTGGAGCTTTTGGACGAGCAGCGCGTCCTGCACGCGGTCCGGCTGGTGCACCGCATGGCGACCCTCGGGGGGAATCCGTCCCCCCGCATCGGGGTAGCGGCCCTCAACCCCCACGCGGGCGAAGGCGGCACCCTGGGGGACGAGGAGGTGCGGATCCTGGCCCCCGCGATCCGCAGGGCCCAACAGGAGGGGCTCGACGTCTCGGGCCCCTACCCTGCGGACCACGTCTTCCGCATCGCACGGTCCGGCGTGCTGGACGCGGTGGTGAGCCTGTACCACGACCAGGCGCAGATCGCCACGAAGTTGCTGGGGTTCGAACGCGGGGTGTCCGTGGGGACCGGCTACCCCTTCGTCATGACCACCCCTTCGCACGGCACGGCCTTCGACCTCGTGGGCTCTGGTCGCGCGGACCCGCGGCCCATGCGCCAGGCGCTGGAGATCGCCCTCGCCCTGGCCTCAGCCGGGAAGCCTCACTCCGGGAGCGACCCGGCGCCTGCGTAGCGGTCCGCGAGTGCCTGCCACTCTGAGGTGTCCACCAGGGCGTCCCGCTCGTCCTGCGAGGCCAGCCCGACTCCGTCCACGAAGCCGAACTCGTGGATGGAACGCGCCGCGGCCCGCATGGCGGCCAGAGCGGCACGCTGTAGCTCCCCGGGGTAGATGGCCAGGCGGCAGCCGGCCTCCTCCAGCTTCGCCACCGACCAACGCGCCCCGGGCGGCACATTCACCATGAGCGGCCGCGGAAGCCGCCGGGCCACATGCCGCACCTCGTCCAAGGTCGTAAGTCCCTGCACGAACAGGACCTCGGCACCGGCCTCCGCGTACGCCTCCGCCCGGTGCAGCGCCCCCTCAAGCCCCTCCACCGCGCGGGCGTCGGTGCGGGCGATCAGGACCACCCCTTCGCTGCGCGCGTCAAGGGCAGCGCGCAGCCGGGCTGACATCTCCTCCCGCGAGACGAGGGAGATCCCCGCGTACTGCCCGCAGCGCTTCGGCAGGGTCTGGTCCTCCAGGTGCAGGGCGGCCACCCCCGCGCGCTCCCACTCCTGCACCGTCCGCCGTACGTTCAGGGGACCGCCGTAGCCGGTGTCCGCGTCCGCCACCACGGGCAGGGAGGTGGCTTGGCAGATCCTCCGCAGGACGTCCGCGACCTCCGTCTGCGTGACGAGCCCCAGATCGGGGAATCCCAGGGACCGCGCGATGGCCCCGCCGCTGGCGTATACGGCTTCGAACCCGCAGCGCTCCACCAGCCGGGCGGAAAGCGGGTCGAACACGCCGGGAGCCAGGAGCACCGGCCCCTCAGCGAGCCGGCGCCGGAGCGACGCGCGCCCGTCTGCGGGCGTCATGCGCCCTGGCTGGGCACGCCCTCGGGCTGGGGCGCCCGCACCGCGGCCCGCATCCGCTGCGAACCCAACGCCAGCGCCAGCAAGCCGAACCCGGCGGTGTCGGTGACGATGCCCGGCTTGATCAACAGGAGGCTCGCGGCGAGTAGCAGGCCCCGCTCGGGCCAGGTGGCCGGCCTGAGGAGGTAGCCCACCACCGCGGCCGCCAGGCACAGCGTGCCCACGCTGCCCGTGAAGGTCGCCCACGCCACCTCGGTCCAGTGCCCCTGCATCAACAGTGGAGGCCCAAACACGAACATGTACGGCACGATGAAGCCCGCCAGCGCGAACCGCACCGACTGCCAGCCCGTCTCCCACATGGGTGCGCGGGCCAGGCTTGCCGCCGCGTAGCTGGCGAGCGCCACGGGCGGGGTGAGGGCCGACAGACACGCGAAGTAGAACAGGAACAGGTGCGCGGCCATGGGCGGGACTCCCGCCTGCACCAGGGCCGGCGCCAGGGTGCTCGCCATGATGGCGTACGCGGCGGTGGTGGGAAGGCCCATGCCCAGCAGGAGGGCCACCACCATCGCCACCACCAACATGGGCAGCAGGCTCCCGCCCGCCAGTGCGAGCAGCGCCAACGACAGCTTGCCGCCGAGCCCCGTCAGGGACAGGATGCCCACCACCATGCCCGCCGCGGCCGTGGTGGCGGCGATCTCCACAGAGCGCCAGGAGCCGTCGTAGAAAGCATCGAGGAGCTTGCGGATCCCTTCTCGCGCCTGTGGCCTCCACGCGTACACGGCGCCCACCGCCGCGCACCCCACGAGGAAGCTCCACAACGGCGGGAGCCCGAACCGGCTCGCGACCCCGTACGCCACCACGCCCAGCAAGACCCACGGGTGCGCCACCCGGGATTCCCTGCCCAGCCAGGACGCCGCCACGGTCGCCCCGAGGCCCCACAGGGCCGCGCGGAAGGGGGACTGGTCGAACCCCATGATCAGGACCAGCACCAGGGCCAGCGGGCCCAACAGGTAGCCCTGCTGGACCAACACGCCCCGCAGTCGCGGCAGCCGGTCCCGCGGCAGGCCCCGCAGGCCGTTTCGCGCCGCGTAGAAGTCGATCATCCAGTAAGCGGCCACGTAGTACAGCAAGGCGGGGATGACAGCAGACAGGGCGACCCGTGAATACGGCACGCCGAGGATGTCCGCCATGAGGAAGGCCGCAGCCCCCATGACGGGGGGGACCAGCTGGCCGCCGGTGGAGTTCATGGCCTCGATCGCCCCCGCGATGGCGGGACGGAAGCCCGTGGACTTCATGAGGGGCACGTTGATCACCCCGTCCACCATCACGTTCGCCGCGGAAGACCCGGACGCGGTGCCGAACAGGGCGCTGGTGAGGATGGAAACCTTGGCAGGCCCCCCGCGTCGGTGCCCCGCCACGCTCAGCCCGAGGTTCACGATGAACTTCCCGATGCCGGAGGCCTCCAGCAGCGCGCCGAACAGGATGAACAGGTACACGTAACGGGCGGAGGCCGCGATGGGCGCGCCGTAGATGCCGTTGTCGCTGAACAGGAACGAGATGGTGGTGGAGAACGGGAACCCGTTGTGCCGGAACAGGCTGGGCAGGTACGGACCCACGAAGGCGTACAGGACGAATACCCCCCCGAGGATGGGAAGCGCCCACCCCGAGGTCCGCCGGCTCATCTCCACCACCACCAGGAGCAGCAGGAGGCCCACCACCACGTCCGTGAGGGTCGGCAGGACGCCCGCGCGGTTCGTGAGGTCCGAGAAGAACACCAGCTGGTAGACCACCACCGCCGCGCTGGCGAGCACCAGGAACAGGTCCCAGAGGGTGGGGGTGGGGGCCGGGTCGCGCTTGCGCGCGGGGAGCAGCAGGAACACCAAGAACGAGGCGAACATCAGGTGGAAGGCGTACATCTTCTGGGGGTCGGTGGAGTAGAAACCCAGGACCGCCACGTGGTACAGGGCCATGGCGATCCCCGTGGCGCGCACCACGAGTCCCCACCCGCCCTGCAGCGACCGCCCCCGCAGCTCCTCCGCAGAACCGAGCTGCTCCTCGGTGACCCTCAGGTGGTCCCCACCGGCCCCTCTGGCCACGCCCGGCTCCCTCCGCCCCGAGCTCAGAACCCCGGATTTACCGCGGCGGCTGGTGTGCAGGCCGCAGCTGCACCCCACGCTCCCGGTAGTAGCGAAGGGCACCCGGGTGGAGCGGCCCGTTGATGTAGTACACGTTCACCGGCACCGTTTCTGCCCCCGTGGGGTGTACCTGTTCCAGCAGCTCCCGGTTCTCGAAGATGGTCTTGGTCAGCTCGTACACGAAGTCGTCCGGCATGTCCCGGTGCACGATGGCCGCGTTCCACATCTGCACGGTCCGAATGACGTAGTCCTGGCCGCGGTACACGTTGGCCCGGATGGCCGCGGGCGCGAGATACGGGTACTGGCTGTTCAGGCGCGCGATCTGCTCCGGGCTCGGTGCCACGAACCGGGTGGGGCGCGTGAGGGACAGCTCGACCCACGCGGGGACCGGGATTCCAATGGTGATGCAGCTGGCGTCGATGAGTCCGTCCCGCAGGGCATTGGCACCCTCCGCCAGCGACAGGTTCACGGTGCGGGCGGGCCGGATCCCCAAGAGCTCGAAGGCCTTCAGGGACACGAACTCCCCGGAGCCACCCCGCGGCCCGATGTCCACCACGCGCCCCTGCAGGTCGCTGAAGGAACGCACCGGGCCGTCCCCGCGGACCACACAGTGGTAGTAGGAGGTGTACATGGGCCAGGTGAACCGGATGGTGTCGTGCCGGGTGCCGCGGGCCCACCCGATGCCCTGCATCCCCTCGTAGGCCGGACCCATGGTGGTGAGACCGAGCTCGATCTGCTTCGCGTGCACCAGCTGGATGTTCTGTACAGGACCGCCCGTGACGCGGTTGGAGGCCGGGATCCCGAGCTTCTCCTGGATCACCTTGGCGTAGCCCCCTCCCACCACGTGGTACACGCCGCCGATGGAGGCAGAGCCGATGGTCACGCTGCGGGGCCAGTTGGCGCGGGCCTGCCCCCACGCGGGCACGGCCAGCGCCAGGACGAGCAACACCACCCACCGAACGGACTGCCTTCTCACCCGTCTCCCCCCTTTCCCGGTTCGCCCTTCCAGGTTACGCAAGCACTCGCTCGGACTCCTGCCGGGGCCGGCTCCGCAGGGCGGCTTCCAAAGCCTGCCGCGCGCCCTCGATGTGCCGCCGCATGGCCGCGGCCGCGCCCCGGGCGGAGCGGGCCTCCAGCTGCCGCAGCAGCTCCCCGTGGTCCCGCACGGACCGGCTGAGCTGGTCCGGCAGCACCACGGGCACCAGGGGCGGCAACCCTGACCAGAGCGCTTCGATGGTGCGCACCAGCCGTGGGTTCCCGCACGCCCCGTAGATGGTGAAGTGGAAGCGCTGGTTGCCGTCCACGAAGGTGTCCGCCTCCCCCGCCTCCGCGGCGCGCCGCAGGGCCCGGTGCAGCCGCCGGAGCTCCGCGAGCTCCCGCGGGCGCAGGCGCCCTGCGGCCCGCGCGGTGGCCGCGGGCTCCAGGAGCAGGCGTACGTCGTACAGCTGCCCGACTGCCTCCGGGTGCCACTCCACCACGCGGTAGGTGCCGCGGCGGTCGCGCTCCACGAGCCCGTCCCGCTCCAGCCGCCTCAGCGCGTCCCGCACCGGCAGCCGACTCGTGCCGATGCGGCCCGCCAGCTCCTCCTGGACGAGCCGCTCTCCCCCCGCGAGCTCGCCCCGCAGGATGGCCCGCCGCAGGGCCCGGTACGCCTGTTCCTCCAGGCGCACCCGTTCCACCGCCACCAGCGCCGACCCCATGGTCGTTGACAGTCTACTGTATACGGAATACGTTGACAACGTGGCGCCGCGGGCGATCTCGGTCCGGTCGGTGGAGGAGGCGGTGGTGCAGCTCCTTCGGGACTGCGTCCGCCGGCTTCCCCCGGACTACCTGGCGGCCCTGCGGGAGGCAGAGGCGCGGGAGCCCTCGCCCCTGGGCCGGCGCGTACTGCGGATGCTGCTGGACAACGCGGAGCTGGCGGAGCGGGTGGGCGTCGCCACCTGTCAGGACACCGGGATCCCCGTGCTGTTCGTGGAAGTGGGCCAGGACGTGCACTTCGTGGACGGTTCCCTCCCCGAGGCCCTGGAGGAGGCCGTGCGGGAGGCGTACCGGGACCTGCGCAAGTCCGTGGTGCGGGACCCCCTGCTCCGGGAGAACACCGGGGACAACACCCCGCCCGTGGTCCACTACGAGATCGTACCCGGCGACCGCGTCCGCATCGCCACCCTGGTGAAGGGGTTCGGCGCGGAGATGACCAGCGCCGTGCGCATGCTCCCCGCCACCGCGGGAGAGGCGGAGGTGAAGCGGTTCGTGGTGGAGGTGGTGCAGCGCGCGGGGCCCAACGCCTGCCCGCCCGTCATCGTGGGCGTGGGGCTCGGCAGCTCCTTCGAGGGGGTCGCCCTGCTCGCGAAGAAGGCGCTGCTCCGCCCCCTGGGCACACCCAACCCCAAGCCGCACCTGGCAAAGCTGGAGGGCGAGCTCCTGGAAGCCGTCAACGCCACAGGGGTGGGCCCCCAGGGTCTGGGCGGGGTCTGTACCGCGCTCGCCGTGCACGTGGAGAGTTCGCCGACCCACATCGCGGCGCTTCCGGTGGCCGTGAACCTGAACTGCTCCGCGCCCCGGCGGGGCGAGGTGGTGCTGTGAGGGAGTGGCGCCTGCGCACCCCCCTTCGGGAGGAGGACGTCGTGAACCTCCGGGCCGGCGATTGGGTCGCCCTCTCAGGGGTGGTGTACGGAGCCCGGGACGCCGCGCACCAGCGCTTGGTGGAAACCCTGCGCCGCGGCGAACCCCTGCCCATCCCTCTTGCGGGTCAGGCCATCTACTACGTGGGCCCCGCACCGGCTCAGGAGGGGTGGGCCGTGGGACCTGCGGGCCCCACCACCAGCGGCCGCATGGACCCGTTCACCGTCCCTTTGCTGGAGCGCGGCCTCAAGGCCACCATCGGGAAGGGGACGCGGTCGCGGGAGGTCAAGGAAGCGCTCGTGCGCTGCCGCGCGGTGTACTTGGCCGCGGTGGGGGGTGCCGCGGCCTTGCTGGCCCGTCACATCGTCCGGGGCCGCGCGGTGGCGTACGAGGACCTCGGGACGGAGGCCATCTGGGAGCTGGAGTTCGCGGACTTCCCCGCCGTGGTGGTGAACGACGCCCACGGCGGCGACCTGTACGCCACCTCCCCACCGGCGTATGCCCGGCCCTGACCCGTACCGTGACCTGCGGGAGGGCGTGCGCAAGCTGTGCGCGCGCTTCCCGGAGGCGTACTGGCGCGACCTGGACGCCCGCGAAGCCTACCCGGAAGCCTTCGTGCGGGCCATGACCGAGGCGGGCTACCTGGCCGCCCTGATCCCCCCGGAGTACGGCGGGGCAGGGCTCGGCGTGGCGGAAGCCTCCGTGATCCTGGAGGAGGTGCACCGGTCCGGGGGCAACGCCGCGGCCTGCCACGCGCAGATGTACGTGATGGGCGCCATCCTCCGGCACGGCACGCCGCAGCAAAAGAAGCGCTACCTGCCGCCCATCGCCCGCGGGGAGCTGCGGCTTCAGGCCTTCGCGGTCACCGAGCCGGAGGCGGGCTCCGACACGCCCAGCATCCGGACGGCCGCCGTGCGGCGGGGCGACCGGTACGTGATCTCCGGACAGAAGGTGTGGACGAGCCGCGTGGAGCACTCGGACCTGATGCTGCTGCTGGCCCGTACCACGCCCCCCGAGCAGGTCCGCCGGCGGGGAGAAGGGCTGTCCCTGTTCCTCGTGGACCTCCGGCAGAATTTGGGCAAGACGGTCCACGTGCGGCCCATCCGGACCATGATCAACCACCACACCGCCGAGGTGTTCCTGGAGGACCTGGAGGTCCCGGTGGAGGACCGGGTCGGCGAGGAGGGCCAGGGGTTCCGGTGCATCCTGGACGGGATGAACGTGGAACGCATCCTGATCGCCGCGGAGTGCGTGGGGGACGGCGACTACTTCCTCGACCGCGCGGTGGCCTACGCGAGGGAGCGGCACGTGTTCGGCCGCCCCATTGGCCAGAACCAGGGGGTGCAGTTCCCGCTGGCCCAGGCGTACGCGCGGGTTCGGGCCGCGGACCTCATGCGGTTCCGCGCCGCGGAGCTGTACGACGCGGGCCTGCCCTGCGGCCCCGAGGCCAACATGGCGAAGCTGCTGGCCGCGGAGGCGTCCTGGGAGGCGGCCAACGCGGCCCTGCAGACCTTCGGCGGCTACGGGTTCGCCCGCGAGTATCCCATCGAGCGCAAGTTCCGCGAAACCCGGCTGTACCAGGTGGCGCCGGTGTCCACCAACCTGGTGCTGGCGTACCTGGCGCACAACGTGCTCGGGCTCCCGAGGTCGTACTGATGCGGGCGCTCACCGGCGTCACCGTGGTCAGCGTGGAGCAGGCGGTGGCCGCACCCTTCGCCACCCGCCAGCTCGCGGACCTGGGGGCCCGCGTGATCAAGGTGGAGCGGCCGGAGGGGGACTTCGCCCGCGGGTACGACCGGGCGGTGCGCGGATGGTCCAGCCACTTCGTGTGGCTGAACCGGTCCAAGGAGTCCGTGGTCCTCGACCTCAAGACGGACCGCGGCCGGGAGGCCCTGCGCCGGCTGCTGGAGCGGGCGGACGTGTTCGTCCAGAACCTGAGCCCGGGCGCTTTGGACCGGTTGGGCTTCGCGCCGGAGGAGCTGGGCCGGCAGCACCCGCGCCTGGTGGTGTGCAGCATCTCGGGCTACGGCAGCACCGGCCCCTACCGGGACCGCAAGGCGTACGACCTCCTGATCCAGGCGGAGAGCGGGCTGTTGTCCATCACGGGAACGGCCGAAGAACCCGCCAAGGTGGGCATCTCGGTGGCGGACATCGCCGCGGGCATGTACGCC
>BEII01000017.1 GCA_002898935.1 bacterium HR32 | reverse complement strand
GGCGGTGGCGGTGGCGGAGGCCGGGCGGTGAGGCTGCCGAACTCCGAGCAGATGCGGGAGATCGAGCGGCGCGCCGCGGAGGAGGCGGGGCTACCCACCTTGCTGCTCATGGGGCACGCAGGCCGCGCGGTGGCGCAGGTGACCGGGCGCCTCTTGCGGGAGCGCGGCGGCGACCGGGTGGCGGTGGTGTGCGGGAAGGGCAACAACGGCGGCGACGGCCTGTGCGCCGCCCGGCACCTCGCGAACGCCGGCCTGGGGGTTCGCGTGTACCTGCTGGCCCGCGACCAGGATCCCCAGGGGGACGCGGCCACGAACCTGCGGGCGCTGCGGGCCGCGGGGGTGGAGGTGGACAACGTGGTGGGCGCGGTGGACACCGCGGTGCGCGCCATCGGCCACGGCGCGGACGTCCTGGTGGACGCCATCTTCGGTACGGGTTTCCGCGGCTCGGCCATGGGGCTTTCGGCCCGCGCCATCGAGGCCGTCAACGAGAGCCGCCTGCCCGTGGTGGCCGTGGACGTGCCCTCGGGCCTGGACGCCGACACCGGCCGCGTGGAAGGGCCGTGCGTGCGGGCGCACGTGACGGTGACCATGGCGCTCCCGAAGGTGGGGCTGTTGGTGTACCCGG
The DNA here is from genome assembly GCA_002898935.1 of bacterium HR32. Lineage (GTDB taxonomy): Bacteria > Sysuimicrobiota > Sysuimicrobiia > Sysuimicrobiales > Sysuimicrobiaceae > Tepidifontimicrobium. The sequence continues at coordinate 11,423 of BEII01000017.1, read as the reverse complement.
GCGCCGCCTACGCGGGAGAGGTCGTGGTGGCGGACCTCGGGATCCCGCGTAAGCTGGTGATGGACGTGCCGCTGCCCACGGAGGTCGCCACCGCCGCCCAGGTCGCCCGCAGGCTCCCGCCCCGCGCCCCCGAGGCCCACAAGGGCACGTACGGCCGGGTGTTGTTGGTCGCAGGCTCCGCTCGCTTTTCGGGCGCTCCGAAACTGGCCGCCCTCGGCGCCCTGCGGTCCGGTGCCGGGTTGGTGCGGCTCGCGGTCCCCGCGGGCATCTTCCCCGCGGTGGCCGCGGCGGCGCTGGAGTACATGCCGGTGGCGCTGCCTGAACGCGACGGAGCCCTCGACAGCTCGGCGCTCCAGGGGGTTCTGGAGTACGCGCAGGACGCGGACGTGGTGGCCCTGGGGCCGGGTCTCGGCACCACGGAGGGGGTGGCCCAGGTGGTGACAGGCGTCGTGCGCAAGTGCGACCGGCCCCTGGTGCTGGACGCAGACGCCCTGAACGTCCTTCGCGGCCACCACGCGCTGCTGCGGGAGGCCGCGGCACCGGTGGTGACAACCCCACACCCCGGAGAGCTGGGGCGGCTGCTGGGGATCCCCACCGCGGATGTGCAGCGCAGCCGGTTGGAGGTGGCCCGGTCCGCCGCTCGCCTCACAGGTGCTGTGACGCTGCTGAAGGGCGCACGCACGCTGGTGGCTGCGCCGGACGGACGTCTCGTGGTGAACCCTACCGGCAACCCCGGCATGGCCTCCGGGGGGATGGGCGACGTGCTCACGGGTGTGGTGGCCGCGCTCATCGCCCAAGGGCTCGTGCCTTTCGAGGCCGCGTGGGTCGCAGCTTACCTGCACGGCCTGGCGGCGGACTTGTTGGCCGAGACCCTCGGCGACCGTGGCCTGCTGGCGCACGACGTGGCGGAGCGGCTGCCGGAGGCCATGCAGCGAGTCCGAGCCGGACGCGGCAAGGAACCCTTCGCGTATCTGCATGCAGCCAGCCTGGGTTGAGGTGGACCTTGAGGCGGTCCGCCACAACGTGCGCACCGTGCGCGGGGTGCTGCGCCGCGGGGCCCAGCTGATGGCCGTGGTGAAGGCGGACGGCTACGGCCACGGCGCGGTCCCCGTGGCGCGCGCGGCAGTGCAAGCCGGCGCCGCGTGGCTGGGGGTGGCGCGGCCAGAGGAGGCGGTGGAGCTGCGGCGGGCCGGGCTGGACGTCCCGGTCCTCGTGTTCGGCTACAGCCCCGCGGAGGCGGTAGCGTTGGGGGCTCCACAGCGGGTGTCGTTCAGCGTCTTCTCCGCGCTGAGCCTTCGGGCGGTGGAGCGGGCCGGGGCCCTGTCCCCTGTGGGGGTGGCGGTGCACCTGAAGGTGGACACGGGGATGACGCGGGTGGGGTTCGGCCCCGAGGAGTGCCTGGAGGTGGCGGACCGGGTCGCCTCCACCCCGGGCCTGCACCTGGAGGGGATCTACACGCACTTTGCCACCGCGGACAGCGACCTGCACTTCGCCCAGGCGCAGTTGCGGACCTTCCTGGACGTGGTGGAGCGGCTCCGGGCCCGCGGCCACCACCCGCCCTTCGTGCACGCGGCCAACAGCGCGGCTACGTTCGCGCTGCCAGACAGCCACCTAGACCTGGTACGGGTGGGCCTGGCCCTCTACGGCCTTCGCCCCGCCGCGGCGGCTCCTGGCCTGCGGCCGGCCCTCAGGGTCGTGGCGCGCGCGGTGCGCGTGCGGCGCGTCCCCGCAGGGACAGCGGTCAGCTACGGGGCCCGGTACCGCACAGCGGCTGCGACCAATGTGGTCACGGTACCCGTGGGCTACGGCGACGGCCTGCCCCGGGCTGTGTGGGAACGCGGGTGGGCTTGGGTCCGCGGCTCCCGGGTGCGCTACGCCGGAGTGGTGTGCATGGACTTCGCGATGCTGGACGCAGGCGACGTGCAGGTGGAGGAGGGGGACGAGGTGGAGCTGGTAGGGCCCCACGTGCCCGCGGAGGAGCTGGCAGGCATCTGCGGCACGATTCCGTACGAGGTGGTGACGCGCCTGGGCGCGCGGTTGCCGCGCGTGTACCTGGGCGACGGCCCACCCTAGACCACCCCAAGAATCGCTCCGCGATTCTTGAGGCCCCGGTCCCCCTGACTCCAGGGTCCTTCCGGGACGAGCGCCTGGGCGTGGGCCGGGCCGTGTCCCTGCTGCACCGCGCGACCTGTGTATGAGGGGGAGCCTTGGAAATCTTGCCCTTCGGCCGCCGCGCGCTCCTCGCACGGGTCGGTACCGGTCTCGACCCGGCCCTGCTGGGGAAGGTGCTCGCCATGGACCGACACGTGCGCAAACGCCCCGGTGTGCGGGAGACACTTCCCGCGTACGCCTCGCTCCTGGTGTTCTACGACCCCGAGGAGGTCAGCGGAGAGCAGGTCCGTGCGTGGCTCACCGAGCCGCAGCCTTCGGCGCTGCCGGAGGGGCGCCTGCACGAGGTCCCCGTGGTGTACGGCGGGGAGTTCGGCCCTGACCTGCCAGAGGTGGCGCGCTGGGCCGGGATCTCCGAGGCGGAGGCGGTGCGTCTGCACGCAGGGGTGGAGTACCTCGTGTACATGCTGGGTTTTTCGCCGGGTTTCCCCTACATGGGGAGCGTGCCGGAGGCCATCGCCGTGCCGAGGCTGCCGCAGCCCAGGCCCAGGGTACCGGCCGGGTCGGTGGCGGTGGCCGGGCGGCAGACCGGAATCTACCCTTCGAGTACTCCGGGCGGCTGGCGCATCCTCGGCCGCACCCCTCTCCAGTTGTTCGACCCGAGCCGCCAGCCGCCTGCGCGCTTCGAGGTCGGCGACCGCGTCCGGTTCGTGCCCGTGGAGCGTGCCGACTGGGAAGTCCCGGTGGCGAGCACGGCGGAAGACTCCGACGGCACCCCGGCCCTGGCCGTGTTGGACGGCGGCCTCCTCTCCACGGTCCAGGACCTCGGGAGGTCAGGATACCGGCGCTACGGGGTACCTCCGTCGGGTGCCATGGACCCCCGGGCGCTGGAGGCCGCCAACGCCTGCGTCGGCAACCCGCCGGAGTGCGCGGGCCTGGAGTTCACCTGGCCGGCACCGACGTTGGAGGCGCTGGTGGACGTTGAGGTGGCGCTCTTCGGTGCGGACTTCGGAGCCGAGGTGGACGGCCGGCCAGTCCCGAACGGTGCGGCGGTGCGGCTGCGGCGGGGCCAGGTGTTGCGATTCCGTGCGCCCCGGGCGGGAGCGTGGGCGTACCTGGCGTTGGGGGGCGGGGTCGGGAGGAGTCCGGTGCTCGGAAGCCGCAGCACGCACGTGCCGTCGGGGCTGGGAGGGCGCCCGTTGCGACGCGGCGACGTGCTCCGCCAGGGTCGGCCTGTGGGCGGAGTGCCGGCCCGCGGGTGCCAGGTGGCCGAAGGGCCGGTACGGGTTCTGCCCGGACCGCACCCGCACGCGTTTCCCCCGGGTGCGCTGGAACACCTTCTGGGTGCGCAGTACGTGGTGAGCGCGCGCAGCGACCGCTCAGGTTACCGACTCCAGGGCCCCGCCATCGGGCACGCGGGCGCCGGAGAGATCCTGTCGGAGGGGATGGCCGTCGGCGCGGTCCAGGTGCCGCCTTCCGGACAACCCATTGTGCTCATGCCCGACGGGCCGACTGCGGGCGGTTACCCGGTGCTGGCGGTGGTGCTGGAGGAAGACCTCCCGCGGCTCGCGCAGAAGCGCCCCGGGGAACCGGTGCGGTTCGTGCTGGCGTGAAGACGGCTGGCGCACCGAGGCGGGGGCCGGTACCCTCACGGGGGAAGGGGAGGTGGCGGTGAAGGCCGCGTTGCTGGTGGAGTTCAACGCCCCGCTGGACGTACGCGACGTCCCCGAGCCGCAGCCCGGGCCGCACGACGCCGTGGTGCGCGTGGAGGCCTGCGGGGTGTGCCGCAGCGACTGGCACGTGTGGCGCGGGGACTGGGCTTGGGTGGGTGTCCGGCCGAAGCTCCCGCGGGTGCTCGGGCACGAGTTCGCCGGGGTGGTGGAGGCGGTGGGTGAGGCGGTGGAACTGTACCGACCCGGAGACCGGGTGACCACTCCGTTCCGCGTGGCCTGCGGCCGGTGCGAGCTGTGCAAGTCCGGGCGGTCAAACCTGTGCGCGCAGCGCGGGGTCCTGGGTGTGGACCTGGACGGTGCCTTCGCCCGGTGGGTGCGGGTGCCTGTCGCGGACACCAACCTGGTGAGGCTGCCGGACGGTGTGGACTTCGTGACCGCCGCCAGCCTCGGGTGCCGGTACACCACCGCCTACCACGCGGTGGTGAACCGGGCCGCGCTGCGTCCTGGGGAGTGGGTGGCTGTGTTCGGAGCCGGAGGGGTCGGGCTGTCTGCGGTGCAGGTGGCGTCTGCGGTGGGCGGCCGCGTGGTGGCGGTGGACGTGCGGGCCGCAGCCCTGCACCGCGCTTTGGAGGAAGGCGCCGAGGCCGTGGTGGACGCCGGGTCAGAGGACCCCGTGCGCCGCGTCCGCGAGCTCACAGACGGACAGGGCGCGCACGTGGCCGTGGAAGCCCTGGGCCTGGCGCAGACCGCCGAGCAGGCGGTGCGTTCCGTCCGCCGCGGGGGCCGCGTGGTACAGGTGGGCCTCACGGGCCGCGAGGACCAGGGCAGGGTCTCCCTGCCGCTGGACCGCATGGTGCTGCTGGAACTGAGCTGGCTCGGGAGCGCGGGCTGCCCGGGATGGGCGTTCCCGGGCCTGCTGGGGTTGGTGGCTTCCGGCCGTCTGAACCCCCGCCGGCTGGTCGCGCAGACCGTGGCCTTGGAAGAGGTGAACCGCGTCCTCGAGGGTATGAGCGCGTTCGAGACCTCTGGGTTCTGCGTCGTTGCGCGGTGGTGAGAGGGGCTACACTCCAGGACCAGATCGGCCAGCACTTCGTCGTGGACTTCCGCGGGGCCAGCGTGGGTCCGGCCGTGGAGCGGTTGTTCCGCGAGGGCCGGGTGGGAGGCGTGGTCCTGTTCGCCGAGAACCTGCGCGACCCGGCGCAGGTCGCGTCCCTGACCTCAGATTTGGAAGCGCTGGCGGAGGACTGCGGGCTACCGCCTCCGCTGATCTGCGTGGACCAGGAGGGCGGCGTGGTGAGCCGGTTGGTGGAGGGGTTCACGCCTTTCCCGGGCGCCATGGCGCTGGGCGCTGCGGGCCGGCCGGAGTGGGCCGAGGCGGTCGCACACGCGCAGGCGGAGGAGCTGGCCGCGGTCGGCATCCGGGTCAACCTGGCGCCGGTGCTGGACGTGCTCACCGAGCCCCGGAACCCCATCGTGGGCCCGCGGGCGTTTTCCGACCGCGCGTCCGTGGTGGCGGAGTTCGGCGCGCGGTTCGTCCGCGGCCTCGCCGCCGCGGGCGTGGTGGCGGTCCCCAAGCACTTCCCCGGGCACGGGGACACAGACGTGGACTCCCACGAATCGCTTCCCGTGGTGCGGCGCCGCCGCCCGTGGCTGGAACGGCACGCCCTGAGCCCGTTCCGCGCCGCCTTTCAGGCTGGCGCGCCCGCGGTGATGGTGGCGCACGTCCTGTACCCGGCGCTCGACGCGGCGCGGCCCGCAAGCCTGTCGCCCCGCGTGCTGGGCGAGCTGCTGCGCGGGGAGCTCGACTTCTCTGGCGTGGTGTTCACCGACTCCCTGGCCATGCGGGCGGTGTGGGACGCCTGGGGGCCGGCGAGCGCGGTGGAGGCGCTGCGTGCAGGTGCAGACGTGGTGCTGGCCTGCGGGGGCGAGCGGGCGCAGTGGGAGATGTTGTGCCGGTCGTGGGACGCCTCCCGCGCTGGCGACCTGAAGCCGAGCGCGCTCGCACGCTCGCTCGCCCGGGTGCTGGCCCTCAAGGACGCGCTCAGCCGGACGTCTCGCCCGCCTTGGCAGGCCCACGCGGGGCTCGCCACGCAGGTGGCGGAAGCGGCGGTGGCGGTCCTCCGGGACCGCGCGGGCCGGCTCCCGCTGCGTCCCGGCCACACCGCGGTGATCCACCTGGGCTGGGAGCTCAACCCGTACGGGGAGCGCGCTTCCCTGGCAAGGGCGCTCGAGGCGTGCTGGGGTCCGGTGGAGGAATGCCCCTCGGCGTCGCTCCCGGACTTGAACTGGGAACAGGTGGTGGTGGCGAGCCTGGCGTGGAAGGGAGGCCATAGTCAGGTCTTGAGGGATCTCGCCCACCGCTTCGGCCCGCGGCTGGTGGTGGTGGGCCTCGGCAGCCCCTACGAACTGGCAGGCCTGCCGCACGTGGACACGTACGTGGCGACCAGTAGCCCCGACCCGTACAGCGTACGCGCCGCGGCGCGGGTGCTGGCTGGGCATCAACGCGCCCGAGGCCGGCCGCGGGTCCGCCTGCCGCAGGCGGGGGCACGGACGTGATCGTCGCCGCCGGAAGGGTCCTCACACCCTTCGAGGAGTTCACGCCAGGGTACGTGGTGGTGGAGGAAGGCCGCGTGGCCGAGGTGGGGCGAGGGATTCCGCCCCGGCCCGACCAGCACTACCCCGACGGCGTCCTCATACCCGGCTTCGTGGACCTGCAGGTGAACGGGGCACGGGGGGTGGACTTCCTGCACTGCGACGCCAGCTCGCTGCCGCGGGCCCAGCGTTACCTGGCGTCCACGGGGACCACCGCCTTCCTGGCCACCCTCGTCACCTCGCCGCCAGAGCAGGCCGAGGCCGCCTGCCGGGTGCTGCAGCGGGCGGCGCCGGAGGCCGGAGCTGAGGTGGCAGGACTGCACGTCGAGGGACCGGTGCTGAACCCCGCCCGTCGAGGAGCCCACGACCCGAGGTGGGTCCGGGCGGCTGTGGACCCCGAGGTCCGTGACCTGTATCGGGGGATGAGCGGCTTCCTGCGACTGGTCACCCTGGCGCCTGAACTGCCGGGCGCGCACGACCTGGTGCGCTGGCTCCTCGAACGGGGCGTGGTGGTCTCCGCGGGACACTCGGACGCTACGTTCGAACAAGCCCAAGACGCGTTCCAAGCGGGGGTTCGCATGGTCACCCACCTGTTCAACGCCATGCGGCCTATGCACCACCGCGAGCCGGGCCTGGCCGGCGCGGCCTTGCAGGAGGGCGCGTGGGTCTGCGGCATCGTGGCGGACGGGGTGCACGTCCACCCCGCGTTCTTCCGGCTCGCGTACCGGGTGCTGGGCGCAGGCCGCCTCGCGCTGGTCACGGACGCCATCTCCGCGGCGGGCTGCGGGAGCGGTCGGTTCACGCTCGGGAGCCAGGAGGTGGAAGTCGGCCGGGACGGCGCGCCGCGGCTCGCAGACGGGACGCTGGCGGGCAGTGTCCTGCGAATGGACCAGGCGGTGGCCAACGCGGTGCGCTGGGGCGTGCCTCTCCTGGACGCGGTGCGGATGGCCACCGCGACGCCTGCGCGGGCTGCAGGGCTATTGGACCGAGGGGTCCTGAGGCCCGGCAGCCGGGCGGACCTATGCGTCCTGGTAGGGCACACGCCCGCCTTGGTGCTCGCGGGAGGACGGCGCGTGTGGCCTGGACCCTGACTGCGGCACGGAAGTTGCTTCCCGTAAGCCACCGAGGAGGTGCGGCGTGCGGGTTGCGGAAGCGGTCGCCGTGGTCGGGTTACGGGGCGTGGGTCTCGTCGTGGCCAGCTGTCTTGCGGGCCCACAGCGTCGGGTCCTGGCGCTGGAGGTGGACCGGGCGCGCTACCTCGCCCTGCGGGAGGGCAGGCTTCCCTTCTTTGAGCCCGGCTTGGAGGCACGGTTCCGGGAGGCGATGGGCTGTGGGTGGCTCGAAGTAACCAGCGACCCCGCGTCGCTGAAAGCCAACTTGGTGTGCGTGGGCGCGCACCCCGACGAGGTCCCTGAGTTGGCCGACGTCCTGGCCTTTGCGGAGCCGGGGTTGGTGGTGGCCCTGCAGGCTCCCGTGCCGCTTGCGACCGCGGATCGGCTGCGCCGGCAGATCTTGGAGCTCCGCGGGCCAGAGTTCTCCTTCGGCGTGGTGTCGAACCCTCTCGTGCTGCGGCGGGGGTTCGCGGTTCCAGACTTCCTGCGGCCTCGAGCCGTGGTGCTGGGGGGCGAGCCTCGCTGGGCGGTGGACCGGGTGGCGGACCTGTACCGGGGTAGCTCTGCCTTGGTCCTGCGCACCGACCTGCGGACCGCGGAGAGCTGCGGGTGGACGGGTGTCGCCCTGCCGTCCGCGGTGGCGGACCTGGTCGAGCGGGTGCGCAGGCACTGCGGCGAGGACGTGGACTTCGACGTGGTGCTCCGGGCTTCCCTGGGAGGCCTGGCGGACCTGGCCCGGACCCGCCACCTGCAGGGCCCGGCCTGGGGCTTCCCGGCGGCCGCACCGGAACCCGACCGGTCCTGTAGCGGCCAGACTCCGGCGTCGGTGGGCCTCGCCGCGCCCTAGGAGCTTGTCCGGGAGGAGCGCTCAAGCGGAGGAGAGCGCGGTCCCCGAAGATCCCTAGGCGATCGCTGGGTGGTCGAGCTGGGCGGTGGGAGAAGGCCACGCCGGGCAGAAGCGCGCCGCGCGGACCTCGGGGGGTAGGGTCCGCACGCGCGCGCTTCCGGCCCGGCGCACGCGTCCAACGCAAAAGGCCTGCGCGCACCGTGGACGCAGGCCCCGAAAAACGAAATCGCCCGTTTTCGGCAACCCGGCCGACCTGCTGCTGCAGGTCCCGTCGGCTTTGCGTCCCCGCGTTACCGCGGGTTTGCCCTTTCGAACGGTGCGCGTCTTCAGTTGTGTGCCGCTTAGCATAGCTACTCCAGGAGATGTTGTCAAGGCCCCAAACGGCTCTCCGTGGGGGCGGGAGCCAATCTAGACGGGAACCGAAGAGCGTCTCTTGCACAGCGATCCGTTGCTCCTGGACCCGGCCGACCAGCAGCGCGCCCCCACCGATCCGCCGTTGCGTGGGCGCGCGGCTGCGCGTACGCTGAGGGCGCCGTGTCGGACGCGCTCTGGGAGGATCTCGCGGCCACGCTGGAGTCGGTGGCTGCCACGTCGTCGAAGCGGGAGAAGGTCGCGCGGCTTAGCGCGTACCTGAGACAGCTCCCAGAACCGGTGCTCCCGGTCGCGTGCGTGTACCTCACGGGCCGCGTGCTGCCACCGGGTCACCCGCACAAGCTGCAGATCGGCTGGGCGGCGGTCGTGGAGGTGTTGCAAGATCTCAGCGGCGCCTCCGACCGCGAGGTGGCGGACCTGTACCTGCGGTGGGGGGATCTGGGCGACGTGGCAGCGGAGCTGGTAGCCCGCCGCCGCACGGAGCCCCTCTTCCCCGAGCGCCTGTCCATCCTGGCCGCCCACGCGCTGCTCGAGCGTGCCGCCGCCGCCGCTGGCAAGGGCGCGGCCGCAGCCCGCCGACGGGCCCTGCGGGCTCTGCTGGAGCAAGCGCGGCCGCTTGAGGCCAAGTACCTGGTCCGGGTGCTCACCGGAGACCTGCGGGTGGGCCTGAAGGAGGGGCTGCTGCAGGAGGCGGTGGCGACGGCGTTCGGGGCGCCGGCAGAGGCGGTGCGCCGGGCGGACCTGCTGCAGTCCGACCTCGGGGCGGTGGCCGCGCTCGCGCGGCGCGGGGCCCTGCAAGAGGCGTCGCTCCAGTACTTCCGGCCGTTCCGGTTCATGCTGGCCGGCACGCTCAGTACCCCCGAGGAGGCCTTTGAGGATGCAGCCGAGGTGTTCGCGGAGGACAAGTACGACGGGGTGCGCGTGCAGGTTCACTGCGCCGGCGGACGGCTCGCCCTGTACTCCCGGACGCTGGACGACGTGACCCCGGCCTTCCCGGAGCTGCACCGCCCCCTGCTCGGCGTGGGAGAAGCGTACATGGCCGACGCGGAGGTGGTGGCGTGGGCCGGTGCCCGTCCGGCTCCGTTCCACCGCCTGCAGCAGCGTCTGCGCCGGACGGACCCCGAGGCGATGGCAGGGCAAGTGCCCGTGGCTTTGTTCGTGTTCGACCTTCTGCGGGTCGGCGACCGGGACCTGGTGGACTTTCCCCTGGAGGAAAGACGGCGCGCGGGGGAGGCACTTCGGTGGACGCCGCCCGTGTACCTGGCAACGGGACGTCGCGTGCGCGACGTGGCAGCGCTGCGGCAGGCCTTCCAGGAGGCCCGGGCCCGCGGCAACGAGGGGCTCGTGGTCAAGCGCCTGGACGCGCCGTACCAGCCTGGGCGGAGGGGCCGCCTGTGGCTCAAGTGGAAGGAGCCGCTCGCCACCTTGGACGTGGTGGTGGTGGGTGTGGAGTTCGGGCACGGGAAACGGGCGCGGGTGCTCAGCGACTACACCTTCGCGGTGCGCGACGGCGACCGGTTGCGGGTTGTGGGAAGGGCGTACTCGGGGCTCACGGACGCCGAGATCCAACAGCTCACCGCGTGGTTCCAGGAGCACACGGTGCGCGACCTGGGCCGGTTCCGTTGGGTGGAGCCCCGGGTTGTGCTCGAGGTGGCGTTTGACGCGGTGACCCGCAGCGACCGCCACGACTCCGGCTACGCCCTGCGGTTCCCCCGGATCCTCCGGGTCCGGACCGACAAGGGCCCGGAGGAGATCAGCACCCTGGAGGAGGTGGAATCGCTGTACCTCCAGCAGGCCCGCGAGCCTCCGGACCCGTCTTTCCGGCCCCCCACCGGTGGGGTACCGTAAGGGTGGAGGTCGTGGTGCACCGCAGAGCGCTCTTCTTCTTGTTCCTGCTGGCGGTCGGTCTGGGGGTCGCGGAGTCGGCGCCCTCCGGGGCGGTGGTCTACCGGGTCCGGGTGGAAGGCGTGATCTCGCCTGCGTCCGCCATGTACATCGCCCGGGGGATCCACCAGGCGCACGCGCAGGGCGCGCGGGCCCTGGTGGTGGAACTGGACACGCCCGGCGGCCTGTTGAAGTCCACGGACGACATCACCAAGGCCATCTTGGGCGCGCCGCTGCCCGTGATCGTGTACGTGGCGCCGCCCGGCGCGCGGGCTGCTTCCGCCGGGGTGTTCGTGGTGTACGCGGCCCACGTGGCCGCCATGGCGCCCACCACCAACCTGGGGGCGGCCACCCCGGTGGCGGTGGGCGGCGAGCAGGAGACCGAGAGCCAGCGGACCATGCTGCGCAAGGCCACCGAGGACGCGGTGGCCAAGATCCGCACCCTCGCGCGGCGGAGGGGCCGCAACGCGGAGTGGGCTGAGCGCGCGGTCCGTCAGGCCGCGGCCCTGCCGAGCGAGGAAGCCGTGCGCATGAACGTCGTGGACCTCCTGGCCGCGGACGTACACGCGCTGCTGGCCCGGGTGGACGGCCGGACCGTGGAGGTCTTGGGTACGCCCCGCGTGCTGCGCACCCGGGGCGCCCGGGTCGTGGACCTCGGGATGGACCTGCGGGAGCGCTTCCTGGACCTGCTGGCGGAGCCCAACGTGGGGCTGATCCTCATGACCGTGGCGGTGTACGGGATCCTGTTCGAACTCAACAACCCGGGCGCGATCTTTCCGGGGGTGGTGGGTGCCATCGCCCTCCTTCTGGCCCTGGCGTCCTTTGCCATCCTGC
>BEII01000016.1 GCA_002898935.1 bacterium HR32 | reverse complement strand
CGCCGGTTCTTCCTGACCCTGTGGAACACGTACGTGTTCTTCACCACCTACGCCAGCCTCGACCGCTTCGACCCCCTGCGGTGGCCTGTCCCGCCAGCCCGCGAGCGGCCCACCCTGGACCGGTGGGTGCGCTCACGGCTCGCGGCGACCGTTTCTGAGGCCACGGACGCCATGGAAGCCTACAACCCCACCGACGCCGCGCGGGCGGTGGAGCGGTTCGTGGAGGACCTGTCCACGTGGTACGTACGCCGTAGCCGGCGGCGGTTCTGGAAGTCGAGGGATCCGGAAGACCAACGGAGCGCCTACCACACCCTGTACGAGGCGCTCGTGACCACCTCGATACTCATGGCGCCCCTGGCCCCCTTCCTGTCCGAGGCCCTGTACCAGGGGCTGGTGCGCGCGGCGGACGCGCAGGCTCCGGTGAGCGTCCACCTCCAGACCTGGCCGGAACGGCAGCCATCCGACCGGGACGCGGAGCTCGAGCGGGCGGTGGAGGAGGCGCGGTGGGTGGTGAGCCTGGGACGGGCGGCCCGCGCCCGGGCACGCGTCAGGGTCCGGCAGCCCTTGGCCCGCGCGGTGGTGGTCTCGCGCGGCCACCGCCTCTCCGTCTACCCCGACCTCGTCCGGCACGTGGCCGAGGAACTCAACTGCAAGGAGGTGGAGCTCGCGGGGCCAGAGGCGCGGTACGTGACGTACGCGGTGGGCGTGCGGTTCGAACAGGTGGGGCCGCACCTGGGCCCGAAGACGCCGCGGGTGGCCGCGGCCCTCCAGGCCCTCGCGCCGGAGGAGGCGGCGCGGGTGGCCAACGAGGGCCGGGCGGTGGTGTACGTGGACGGCGAGGCCGTCGAGCTCGGCCCGGAAGACCTGGATGTGCGGGTAGCCGCGCGGGAGGGGTTCGTGGCCGAGGCGGGCCGCGGGTTCGTGGTCGTCCTGGACACCCAGCTGACCCCGGAGCTGGAGCGCGAGGGGTTGGTCCGGGAACTCGTGCACCTGGTCCAGCAGGCCCGCCGGGACGCGGGGCTTCGCGTGGACCAGCGGATCGTACTGCACGTGGACGGCCCGCCTGCGGTCCTCCGGGCGGTGGACGAGCACCGCGGGTACGTGGCCGAGGAGGTGCTGGCGCAGGCCGTGGAGTTCGGAGGGCCGGCGCAAGGGTGGCGGGCGGAGGTCCGGGTGCTCGGCCACCCCGTCCTCCTCGCCCTGCAGCCCCTGGGGTAGGGCCGCGGCCTGGGGACGATTGCGCCGTTGTGATAAGATGGAACGCCGGGTGCCCGGACAGGACCCCTTCCGGTCACCGAAGCCGCAGGGTCGGAGGAGGCAATGGCACGGACGGTCGGGGTCCTCGGCGGGATGGGGCCGAGGGCGACCGCAGACTTCTTCCAGAAGTTGATCGACCTCACCCCAGCCAGGCGGGACCAGGATCACCTCCGGGTCATCATCGACAACAACCCCGGGATCCCCGACCGGTCGCGGCACATCCTGGAAGGCGGGGAGGACCCCACCCCCGCCCTGGTGGCCACCGCGCGCAACCTGGAGCGGGCAGGGGCAGACTTCCTGGTGATCCCATGCAACACCGCTCACCACTTCCTGGACGCCGTCCGGCGTGGCGTCCGGATCCCCGTGCTGGACATCACGGAGGTGGTGGCACAGCGCGCGGCGGACTTGGAGCGCGTGGGCCTGCTGGCCACGCGGGCTACGGTGGTTGCGGGGTTGTACCAGAGGGCCCTGGCCCGCAAGGGGTGTGAGGTCCTCACTCCTTCCGAGGCGCGGCAGGAACTGGTGAACCGGGCTATCTTCGCGGTGAAGGCCGGGGACCTGGGGGACCGCGTCCGCAGCTGGGTCCGGGAGGCGGGCCAGGAGCTGTTGGAGCGCGGGGCGCAGGCCCTGGTGCTGGGCTGCACCGAGATTCCGTTGGTGGTGGACCCCGCGGACTGGCAGGTCCCGGTGCTGGACTCCACGGCCCTGCTGGCGGAGGCCGCGGTGCGGGAGGCGCTCGGCCCTGTAGCCACAGAGCCAGGTGTGATTGCGGCGTTCGGCGAGTAGACGAGGGGGGCGCGGATGGCGAAGAAGGTACACAAGCAGCCTCGCACCAAGCGACCGGCGGGGAAGAAGGAACCGGCTCGAGCCGCACGCAAGCAGAGGTCGGTGCAGCGGAACCCCCGGGTGGGGAGCAAGCGCCCCGCGCAGCCGCCGACGAAGAACCAGCCCGCCCGGCCGGCGTCTCCCACGAAGGCCCCCGCGGGAGCGCCCGCGGGCTCCGTCCTCCTCCGGCCTCCGCGGGTAGACCTGCCGTCGCCCACGGTGCCGCGGCCCCAGGCCAGGGCCGTGGTCGCCGGGTCCGGGGCGAAGGTGCAGCCCGTGACCAAGCGGCACTACCCGGAGTTCCGCAAGCTGCTGCTGGCCGAACGTGAACGGCTCGTGCAGGAGCTCACCACGTTGGGCGAGCGGCTGCAGCAGGTGGAGGAGGTCGGTCTCGTGGAGGCGTCCAACGAGGACGACTACGGGGACGTGGCCGCGGAGACCTTCGAGCGGGAGAAGGGGTTTGCCCTGGAGTCCTCGGTTCAGGGGATGCTCCGCATGGTGGAGGAGGCACTGCGCAAGCTGGACGCGGGTACGTACGGGACGTGCGAGCGGTGCGGGGGGCCCATCGACGTGGAGCGACTGCGGGCCCTGCCGTTCGCGAGCTTGTGCATCCGGTGCAAGGCCGAGCAGGAACGCGAAGCAGGGTCCGGCAACGGCTGGCGGACGTAGCGCCGGCCCGGCGGAGTCCGTGGTGGGAGCTGCTGGCCACCGCCGGGGCCGTGGCCTGCGCGGACCAACTGTCCAAGGCCGCGGTGCTCGGGGCGCTGGAGTTCGGCCAGTCGGTGGCGGTGCTGCCGCCGCTGTTGCGGCTCACGCTGTGGCGGAATACCGGCATCGCCTTCGGACTTCTGAGCGGCGCCAGTGGGGTAGTGGGTGTGGCCGCGGCCCTTGCAGCGGTGTGGCTTGTGTTCTGGCAGCGCGGCCAGTGGCACACCTCCCGGCTGGCGCGGTGGGGCACCGGCATGATCCTGGGCGGCGCCGCGGGCAACCTCTTGGACCGCGCCCGCTACGGCTACGTGGTGGACTTCCTGGAGTTGCCGTACTGGCCCATCTTCAACCTGGCGGACGCGTGCATCGTGGTGGGCGGAGCGCTCCTGGCTGCAAGCGGCCTGTGGGCCACAAGGCGGTAGCCCGGGGCCGCCGGGCGGCGCTTCCGGCGTAGCCGGAGAGGGGAGGCTGCGGTGGAGGTCGCGTGGCTGCAGCTCGGGAACTTCCGGGTGTCGGCGTACGGGGTCCTACTGCTGGTGGCGTTCGCCGTGGGCGTGGTGCGCCTTGCGGTGACCGCGCCCCGGGCCAGCCTCCCCACGGGGGAGGCGGTCGACGCCGCGCTCACGGCGCTCCTCGCAGGGCTCGTGGGCGCCCGGCTCGTGCACGTCGTGGCCCACTGGCCCCACTACGCCGCCGAGCCGCTCAGGACCGTGGCGCTGTGGCAGGACGGCGGGTTGTCGTTCTACGGCGGCCTCGCCGGGGGCGCCGTGGGCGTCTGGGCGGTACGGCGCCAGGACTGGGTGGGGTTCCTGGACCTTTGCGCCGCGCCGCTGGCGCTCGGCTACGCCGTCGGTGCGGTGGGCGCGCTGTGGGCCGGGGTGTTCCTCGGGCGGCCCACCGACCTCCCTTGGGCCGTGGAGGCCGCAGGTGCCCTGCGGCACCCCGTGGCCGGATACCTCCTGGTGGCGGCGGTGGCCATCTACCGCCTGCTGGAGCGGCTGCACGCCACCCGGCGGTTTGTGGGCCAGCTCGCGTTGACGTTCCTCGCGGTGCACGGTGCGAGCCGCTTCGCCGCAGACTTCTTCGTGGACCCGCAGGTCGCCCCGCCTGTCTTCGGACCCCTCACGGTGGCCCAGGCCGCAGCCCTGGCGGTGGCCGCAAGCGCCACGGCGGCGCTGGTTTGGGCCGGTCGCAGGAGTGCACGCCTTGGAACGCACGGGGACACAGACTGAGCCCGCAACCCAACTCACCATCACGGTGGACGCGCAGCGGGCAGGCCAGCGCCTGGACCGCTACCTCGCCGCCGAGCTCGCGGGCCTGAGCCGCTCCCACGTCAAGCGCCTGGTCCTCGAGGGCCGTGTCAAGGTCGGCGGGCGGCCCGCCCGGCCCAGCCACGAGGTCCGCCCGGGGGAGGTGGTCGAGGTGGAGCTGCCGCCGCCCGCCCCGCCGCCCCAGCCGGTGCCCGAAGCAATCCCCCTGACGGTCGTGTACGAGGACGGGGACGTGGCGGTGGTGGACAAGCCCGCGGGCATCGCGGTGCACCCGGGAGCGGGGAGAACCCGCGGGACCCTCGTGAACGCGCTGCTGGCCACCGTGGGCACGCTTTCCCGTTTGGACCCCCTGCGGCCCGGCATCGTCCACCGCCTGGACAAGGACACCTCAGGACTCATGGTGGTGGCGAAGACCGACGAGGCGCACGCCGCGCTCGCCGACCAGATCCGGCGGCGGGCGGTGCAGCGTTGGTACCTGGCCCTCGTCCGCGGCCAACCGGCCTGGAACCAGCGGCGGGTGGAAGCGCCCATCGGCCGGCACCCCGTCCACCGCCGGCGCATGGTGGTGCGGCCAGGCGGTCGCGAGGCGACCACGGACTTCGCGGTCCGCGAACGTCTCGGCGCTTACACGCTCGTGGAGGCGAAGCTGCACACGGGACGCACGCACCAGATCCGGGTGCACGCGAGGTACCTGGGCCATCCGGTGGCGGGCGATCCCGTGTACGGCCGGCGGGGGGAGCTCGGGCTCTCGCGTCAGTTCCTGCACGCGTGGCGCCTGGCCTTCACGCACCCGCGGACGGGCGCGCCGCTGGAGTTCCGCTCTCCGCTGCCTGAGGACCTGCGGGAGGTTCTGGACGCACTGCGACGAACCCACGGGGGCGGGAGGGTCGAGCCGTGACCATGCGGCCCAAGGCGAAAGTGATGGACGCGCAGGCCATCGCCCGGGCGGTGGTGCGGATCGCGCACGAGATCCTCGAGCGCAACCGCGGCACCGCCAACCTGGCCGTGGTGGGGATCCGTACCCGCGGGGACGTGCTGGCCCGCCGGCTCGCGGCCGCCATCGAGCGCATCGAGGGGACCGCCGTACCGGTCGGCGTCCTGGACATCACCCTGTACCGGGACGACCTGGACCGCAGGGCCGAGCGGCCGACCGTGGCCCGCACGGAGATCCCCTTCGAGGTGGCGGGCCGGACTTTGGTGCTGGTGGACGACGTGCTGTACACGGGCCGTACGGTGCGGGCCGCCCTGGACGCCCTCGTGGACCTGGGCCGCCCCGCTGCCATCCAGCTGGCGGTGCTGGTGGACCGGGGACACCGGGAGCTCCCCATCCGGCCCGACTACGTGGGCAAGAACCTCCCTACGTCCTCGCGGGAGCGGGTGACCGTGCGGCTCGTGGAGACAGACGGCGTGGACGAGGTGGTGATCGAAGAGCCCGTGACCCCGACCGCCCCCTGACTTCCGCGGCCGTGGTCTAGCCCGTGACTTCCTCCGGCGGCGCGGGCGCGACCCGCACGGTGCGCTCACCCCGGTACAGCACCCGGCCCGCGGGTGCCCTGCGCGGCTTCCACACGTTGCGGCGCTCCGTGTAGTCCACGTCCACCGCGGCCGCGCCGCGGCCCGCGCTGTAGTACGCGGCCAGGGCAGCGACCCGTCGCACCGTGTCCTCGGAAGGGGCACGCCCACCCCTACGCAAGACCACGTGGGCCCCCGGAAGTCCGCGGGCGTGGAACCACAGGTCGTCCGGCGAGCTCAGCCGGAAGGTGACGCGGTCGTTGTCCCGGTTCGACCGTCCCACGAGCACCACGAAACCTTGGACGAGGAAGCGCCGGGGCTCCGCGACGGCCTGGACGCCGCGGGGGACGCGGCGGACGGGGTCGGGCAGCTCCGCCTCCACCGCCGAGAGGTCCTCTTCGGCCCGCGCGGTCTCCAGGTGGACCTCAAGCGCCTCCAACTGTCGGACCTCTTCCTCCAAGGCGGCGGCACGGGACGGGAGCGTCCGCAGGGCGGCCCGCAGCTTCGCGTACCGCCGGAACAGCGCCTGGGCGTTCTCGACAGCGGTGCGGCTCGGGTCCAGGGGGATGTGCAGGGTGCGCCCGTCGTGGCCGGGGAGCTCTGCCGAGCGGGCGCCCACGGGCACTCGGTGCGCGTACGCCAGCAGCAGCCGGCCCGCCTCCCGGAGGCGGTCCAGCTCCTCGGTCGCCCCGAGGTCTCGGCGCACCTGCTCCAGGGCGGACCGTTTGCGCGACAGGTGTACGCGGACGCGGGCTGCAAGGCGCGCGCGCCGCTCTAAGAACCGCGCGGAACGGGCCCGGGCGTCCAGCACCCGCTCCACCGCCTCGCTCATGGTGACCTCGACCGCCTCCACACGCTCCAGGCACGTGAGGGGAAAGGGCGCAAAACTCACGGGCTCCCCCGCCCGCAGGTAGAGGTGCGGCGCAAACGCCCCTGCGTGGACCGCGTCCCGCAGTTCTGCGAGGACGCGGCAGAGGAGGACCGCCCGGTCCAGGTCGCAGCCAGGGTCCTCCGGGTCGCCGGTGCGGGAGGCCGCTTCGTAGCTGGCGAGGGGGCCGATGCCTGCCACGCACCGCAGCACCGCACGCCAGAGCGGCTCCGGGGACGCCCGCAACGCCTCCCACAGCGCTGCGGGCTCAAGCTCGCCGGGCCGCGGTCGCAGGTCCGGTGGGGGAGGCTCGTACGGAAGGCCGGGCAGGAGCGGCCGGACCCGGGACCGCTCGGGCGGGACGGGCCGTGCCACCCCCACCACGCGGCCGTCGTGCACCAGGACGAGGTTTCCGTGTTTTCCCATGGGCTCCGCCACGAGCCGCCAGGCCCCGTCCGCGGCCTCGAAGTGGAACTCCGCCACGCGCTCGAAGGGGACGTGGTGGACCTGCACGAGCCTGGCCCCGGAAAGCCGCGCCCGCACCAGGTCCGCGAAGGGGTGCGGTGCCGCACGCGCCCGGCCTCGCCACAGGTGTACGCGCGCCCAGCGCGGGTCCGCGCTGAACAGCAGCGAGGCGGCCCGGCCAACCAACGCGACCTCGTGAGGCCCCACGCTCTCGGCCCGGAGGACCCGCAGGGGCAGCAACGCCTGCACCTCGCGGACCACGCTAGCCAGGACCACGCTGTCGAAGGTCGGCTCAGGGGCCGTTGGCATTCGGGGCTTATCATACTAGTGCCGGCCGCCGGGAGGGTGTTCGTGGTCCGGAGCATGACCGGGTACGGAGCGAGCGAGGTCCGCACCGACGACGGGCGGTGGTTCGTGGAGCTGCGCTCCACGAACCACCGCTTCCTGGACGTGGTGGTGCGCCTCCCGAAAGACCTGGCGAGCCTGGAGGACCGGGTGCGGGCCACGGTGGCCGCGCGCGTGGCGCGGGGTCGGCTGGAGGTGGTGGTGGTCCGGGACTCCTCCCGGCGGCGGAAGTCGGTGTTGGTGGACACGGAGCTGGCGAGGCGCTACGGCCAGGCGCTGGAGGAACTGCGGCAGGCTTTGGGCCTCGACGAGGCGCTGAGCCTGTCCGCCATCCTGTCGCTGCCCGACGTGGTGCGGGTCGAAGAGCCGCCCCAGGACGTGGAGGCCGTCTGGGACGTCCTGCGGCCGGCGGTGGAGCAGGCGACGGAGGCACTGCTGTCCATGCGTCGGGCCGAGGGGGCGCGGCTCGCGCAGGACCTGCGGGAGCGGCTGGGGAGGCTAGAGGAGTGGGTGGACCAGGTGGAGGCGCGGGCGGAGAACGTGCCGAAGGTGTACGCGGAGCGGCTGCGCCAGCGGGTGGAGGACCTGCTCCGGTCCCTGGAGGTCCCGCACCCGCCGGACGAGGCGCGCCTGGCGACGGAGGTCGCCGTCTTCGCGGACCGGTGCGACGTGCGGGAGGAGCTGGTTCGGCTGCGCAGCCACCTGGACCAGGCGCGTGCCCTCCTCGCCCAGGAGGACGGCGCGGTAGGCCGCAAGCTGGAGTTCCTCCTGCAAGAGATGGGGCGTGAGGTGAACACCGTGGGGTCCAAGGCCCAGGACCTGGAGGTGACCCGAGCAGTCCTCGAGATGAAGTCCGAGCTGGAGGCCCTGCGGGAGCAGGTGCAGAACGTGGAGTGAGGCCATGGAACCCAAGCTCATCCACATCGGGTTCGGGAACGTGGTGGCCGCGCACCGCATCGTGGCCATCGTGAGTCCCGACAGCGCGCCCATCAAGCGGATCATCCAGGAGGCCCGGGAGAACGGGTCGCTCATCGACGCCACGTACGGGCGGCGCACCCGGGCGGTGGTGATCACGGACAGCGGTCACGTGGTGCTGTCCGCGGTGCAGCCGGAGACGGTGGCCCACCGGTTCCTGGCCCGGGAGTCGGAGGAACCGGGAGAACAGCGGTAGGGGCGCCGTGGACGCGCAGACCCAGAGGGCACCGGAGCAGTCCGCGCGGCCTACCGCCCGGAGGCGCCGATGATCGTCACCGTGAGCGGCCTGATCGCGAGCGGCAAGACGACCCAGGCCCGGGCGCTGGCGGCGCGCCTGGGGCTGCGCTACCTGTCCGCGGGCGAGGTGATGCGGCGGTGGGCCCGGGAGCGCGGGGTGAACCTCCTCCGGTTTTCCGAATTGGCAGAGCAGGACCACACCATCGACCGCGAGCTCGACCGCCTGCAGGTGGAGATGGCGCGCGAGGGCAACGCGGTGGTGGACTCCCGGCTCAGCGGCTGGTTTGTCCCGGCGACCATGAAGGTGTGGCTGAGGGCACCCCTGGAGGTCCGGGCGCAGCGGGTGGCGGAGCGGGAAGGCGTGGACCCACGGGTGGCTTTGGAGGAGCTCCAGCGGCGGGAGGCCAGCGAGCGCCGGCGCTACCGCGCCATCTACGGCATCGACCTCGACGACCTGTCGCCCTACCACGTGGTGGTGGACACCCACCGGTGGGCGCGGGACGAGGTCACCACAGCCCTGGAGTCCCTGGCGCGGGCCCTCATGGAGCGGCCAGGGTGAGGGGTCGGGAAGTGGTGGTGGGCGTCTGCGGGGGCGTGGCCGCCTTCAAGGCCGCCGCCCTGGTGAGCTCCCTGCGCCGAGAGGGCGCGTCGGTGTCCGTGGTCCTCACCCGCTCCGCCCGGCGGTTCGTGGGCGAGGCCACCTTCCGGGCGCTCTCCGGCCGCCCCGTGCTCACGAGCCTCTGGAGGGGGGGCGACGAGCCCGAGCCGCACGTGGCGCTCGGCGAGCGGGCGGAAGCAGTGGTGGTGGCGCCGGTCACCGCGCACACCCTGGCGAAGCTCGCCTGGGGCCTCGCCGACGACCCCGTGTGCGCCGTGGTGCTGGCCACCCGCGCGCCCGTGCTCCTAGCCCCAGCCATGGCCGAGCCCATGTGGCTGCACCCAGCCACGCAGCGCAACGTCCAGACCCTGCGCGGCTACGGGTACCGGTTCGTGGGCCCGAACTTCGGCCGCCTGGCGTCCGGCCGGGAGGGTTGGGGTCGGATGGCGGAGCCCGAGGAGATCCTCGAGGCCGTCCGGGGGTTGCTCGAGCCCGCGCGCAGCCCTTGACGGAGGTCTTCGCCCTCGTCCTGCCCGACGTGGCCGCTCCCCTCGCCGGCCCGCTCTCGTATCGCCTGCCGCCAGAGCTCGGACCGGTGTACGTGGGAAGCCGCGTCCTGGTCCCGCTCACGGGCCGTCCGGTGCCCGGCTGGGTCGTGGGCTTCGAACAGACGCCTCCTGCGGCTACGGTTCTGCCGGTCCAGGAGGTGCTCGAGCGAGAGCCGCTGTTCGATGAGGGCCAGTGGGAACTCGCCCGGTGGGTCTCTGACCGGTACCTGGCGAGCCCGCGCGACGCCCTGCGGTGCGCGGTACCCCACGGCGCGGTGTCGCGGGTGCGGCGGGTGGTCCGGCTCCTCGCAGACCCGCCCGCGGAGGTGGTGGGGCGGGCAGGCCGCCTGGTGGAGCGGTTGAGGCGCGGCCCGCAGCCAGAAGGAGAGGTCGTGAAGGAGTTCGGCGGTCCGGTGGTGCGGCGGCTGGAGCGCGCAGGCTACCTCCGGCGGGAGGTGGTGCAGGGTGCTCCGGAGGTCCGGCCCGCGGTGGAGCGCGTGGTCCGGCTGGCAGTCCCCGCGGAGGTTGCGTGGCCGCTCGTGGACCGCTGGCGCCGTCGGGCGCCCAAGCGCGCGGGCGCGCTGGAACGGCTCCTGCTCCAGGGTGAGGTGGCGCGGCCTGACCTGGCGCGCGCTGCGGGTGAGGCCGTGGTGCGGGCGCTGGTTTCGTCCGGCTTGGCGTCGGAAGTCGAGTTGGAGCGCAAACGAGACCCGCTCCGGGGGAGCTACCGGGAGTCGGGGCCAGCTCCAGAGCTCACGGACGACCAGCAGGCCGCGGTGGCGGCCGTGGTGGCCTCCCTGCGCGAACGGGCGCACCGGGTGTTCCTCCTGCATGGCGTCACCGGGAGCGGGAAGACCGAGGTGTACCTGCGGTGCGCAGCGGAAGCGGTGGCGCGGGGCGGCAAGGTGCTGGTGCTGGTCCCCGAGGTCTCCCTGGCTCCCCAGACCGTGGCGCGGTTCCTCGGCCGCTTCGGCGACCGGGTGGCCGTACTCCACAGCCACCTGGGTGCGGGGGAGCGCTATGACACGTGGAGAGGGCTCTGCGAGAGCCGCTACGACGTGCTGGTGGGCACGCGGTCTGCGGTCTTCGCACCGCTGCCGCGCTTGGCCCTGGTGGTGGTGGACGAGGAGCACGAGGGCGCGTTCAAGCAGCCGCAGAACCCTCGGTACCACGCGCGGGAAGTGGCGGTGGAGCGCGCGCGGCGGGCTGGTTGCCCGGTCCTGCTCGGCAGCGCCACGCCGTCCGCGGAATCCCTGTGGCTGGCCAAGGAGGGCCGCTGGACCTACCTGCGCCTGAGCCGCCGGGTGGGGGACCGGCCCCTTCCGGAGGTCCAGGTGGTGGACATGCGCGCGGAGGACCCCCGTTCCGCCTTCAGCCGGGCCCTACAAGAGGCGCTGCGCGCGCACCTGTCGCGCGGAGACCAGGTGCTCCTGTACGTGAACCGGCGCGGGTACGCAGCGTTCCTGGTGTGCCGGGAGTGCGGCCACGTGCCGCGGTGCAGCCGTTGCGCGGTCTCCCTGACCTTCCACGTCACCAACAGGATCCTGCGGTGCCACTACTGCGGGCGGGTCCTGCGGGCACCGAGTACGTGTCCGTCCTGCGGGGGCGTCCGCCTGCAGCCGTACGGGCCCGGGACCCAGCGGGTAGAGGAGGAGGTGCGAGCCCTGTTTCCCGGGTTGCCCGTGGCCCGTGCGGACCGCGACACCCTCGCCCGGCGCGGGGCGCACGCCCGGTTGGTGGATGCCCTCCGCCGGGGAGAGGTGCGCGTCGTGGTGGGTACACAGGTGGTGGGCAAGGGGCTGGACCTCCCGGAGGTAGGGTTGGTGGGCGTGGTGTCCGCGGACGTGGCGCTGGCGCTACCGGACTTCCGCGCGGCGGAGCGCACCCTGCAACAGCTGGTCCAGGTGGCGGGCCGCGCGGGCCGGGGGGAACGCCCGGGCCGGGTGGTGGTCCAGACGTACCAGCCCGGCCACCCAGCGGTGCGCGCCGCAGCCTCCCACGACGTCTTGGGGTTCTACGAGTCCGAGTGGGAGGAACGGCGGCAGCTCCGCTACCCGCCCTTCGCCGCCCTGGCACGGGTGCACATCCAAGGCCCGCGCGAACCGGATGCCGAGGCCGCCGGGCGCAGCCTCGCCCTCCGGCTCGAGGGCGTGGAGGTGCTGGGCCCAGCCCCCGCGCCGCTCAGCCCCCTGAGGGGCCGGTACCGCTGGCACCTGCTCGTGCGCGGCCAGGACGGCGAACCCGTACGCCGGGCGCTGCGGGCGGCGCTAGAACGCTGGCGTCCGCCCGCGGGCGTGCGCGTGGCGGTGGACGTGGACCCTCTGGAGATGCTGTAGACTCGGAAGCGGACGTGCGGATCCTGACCCTGGACGGACCCGGAGGCGCCCTCCTGCGGCGGAAGGCGCGCCCCGTGGGGCGCGTGACGCAGGAGGTGGTGCGCCTCATGGACGACATGACCGAGGCCATGCGGGCTGCGCCCGGGGTGGGCCTGGCCGCCCCCCAGGTGGGCCGCAGCCTGCGGGTGGTGGTGGTGGAGTACGGCGGCCGCCTCTACCAGCTCGCGGACCCCGAGATCGTGCACCGCG
>BEII01000015.1 GCA_002898935.1 bacterium HR32 | reverse complement strand
GTCTGGCCCGGCCAGCCCCCTGGGCCGGCGGGGCCCGGACAGCAGGGACACGTACACGGACAGCCGCTGGCCGGTGGCGCTGCGCACCAGCAGCGGGAGGAACACCGCGAGGTCCGCGAGCCGCGGGATCACCTTCTCCAGCCCCGCCACGGCCACGTGCACCCGCGGCCGCGTGGTGACCATGCGGGCGTTGCCCTCGTTCTCCACGAGGACCACACTTCCGGTCTGCGCCACGAGGAAGTTGGCGCCGGTAATGCCCACGTCCGCACGGAGGAACGCCCGCCGCAGGTGGGCCCGGGCCGCCGCGGTCAGCACCTGCACGGGCGCGTCCGGGGGCGTGCCCAGGTGCCGGGAGAACAACTCCGCCACGTCCTCCCGCCGCTTGTGGATGATGGGCGCGATCAGGTGGGACGGGCGGTCGCCGCTCAGCTGCACCACGAACTCACCCAGGTCGGTCTCCACCACCTCCATACCCGCCTGCACCAGGGCCCGGTTCAGCTCCAGCTCCTCGGTCACCATGGACTTGCTCTTGGCGACGACTCTCGCCCCGACCTCGCGGCAGATGCGCACCACGCACCCAACCGCCTCTTCCCCATCCCGGCACCAGTGCACGTGGCCGCCGCGGGACCGCACCGCTTCCTCGAGTTGCTCGAGGTAGCGGTCCAGGTGTGCCAGGGTGTGCTCCTTGATTCGCTTGGCTCGGTCCCGCAGGGCGTCGAAGTGTGGGAGTTCTGCGGTCACCTGCGCCCGCCGCACGCCCAGGGAGCCGGTGACCCGTACGATGGCCTCCCGCAGGGCTGGGTCGTGCACCGCGCGGGCGCTGGCGTCCTTGAACCCCGCGGAGGTGGGCCTCACGGCTGCCACAACACCTCCACCAGGTGCACGCACCGCAGGGGGATCCTGTGCCGTGCCAGCCCGCCCTCCAGTTGCATCAGGCAGCCCGCGTCGGTGGAGACCAGCAGCTGCGCGCCGGTGGCTTGCGCGTCGGCCAGCTTGTCCTCCAGCAGCGCCCTAGACACCTCCGGGAACTTCACGGAGAACACGCCGCCGAAACCGCAACAGGCCTCAGGGTGTGCGAGGTCCACGAGCTCCAGGTCCTCCACGCCCAGCAGCAACCTCCGGGCGCACTCCGCGGCCCGCAGCCCGCGCAGCAGGTGGCAGGAGGGGTGGAAGGTCACCCGGTGGGGGAACCGGGCCTGCACGCGTTCCACCCCGAGGACCCGCACCACGAACTCCGACACCTCGTAGGTCCGGTGGGCGAGGGAGCGGATGCGTTCCCGCCACCGCGCCTCCTGTGCCAGGTGCGGGTAGAACTCCCGCACCGTGGCCACACACGACCCCGAGGGCGCGACCACGGCGTCGTAGGGCTCGAAGGTCCGTAGAAAGTGGCGCGCCAGGGCCGCGGCCTCTTTCGGGAACCCGTCGTTCAGCAGGGGCTGCCCGCAGCAGGTCTGGCCACCAGGGACGTCCGCGCGCACGCCGACCCGGTCCAGCACGCGCAGGGTAGCTTCGGCCACCTGCGGGTAGAACTGGTCCACAAGACACGTGGTGAACAGCGCCACGCGGGCGGGCCGGTCCGCCATGCCAAGGAAGCCTTTCCCCGCCCTCCGGGCCGGGTCCTGTCTGTCAGGCCTGGCGGCCGTGGATGGCCCGCCACACCCGCTCGGCGGTGAAGGGGAAGTCCAGATGCCGCACCCCGAAGGGCGCCAGCGCGTCCAACACGGCGTTCGCCAGGGCAGGGGGAGCGCCGATGGTGCCGGCCTCGCCCAACCCCTTGGTGCCCAGGGGGTTCAGGGGAGAGGGCGTCTCCAGGAACTCGCTGCTTAGCGGCGGGGCGTGCACCGCCCGCGGCACTCCGTACTCCGCGAGGGTGGCGGACAGCGGCTGCCCGCTCGGGTCGTACTCGAAAGCCTCGCTGAACACCTGCCCGATGGCCTGCACCACGCTGCCGGCGATCTGCCCTTCCGCCAACAGAGGGTTAATGATGCGGCCCGCGTCGTCTACCGCCGCCAACTGCAAGACCCGCACCTGGCCGGTCTCGCGGTCCACCTCCACCACGGCCCCGTACGCGCCGTAGGGGAACACAGGCCGCGGAATGGCGAAGTACCCGGAGGCTTCCAACCCCATCTCGAGGTCCTGCGGCAGGCGGTGGGGCTGGTACGCGGCCGTCGCCACCTCCTTCCACGACACAGCCCGCTCCGGGACGCCGCGGACCCAAAAAATGCCGCCCTGCCACTCCACGTCCTCCGGGGAAGCCTCCAGCAGGTGGGCGGCGATGCGCCTGACCTTCTCCTGGACCTTGCGCGCGGCCACCACCAGGGCTGACCCGCCCAGGGTCGTGGACCGGCTGCCGAACGTGCCGATGCTGCGGCCCACCAGGGCCGTATCCCCGTACTCCACCACCACGTCGTCCGGGTGCACCTGCAGCAGGTCTGCCGCGATCTGCGCAAACGTCGTCTCGTGGCCCTGTCCGTGGGGCATGGAACCGGTCCGCACCACCACCCGGCCGGAGGGTTCGACGAGGAGGGCGGCGCTCTCCCACACCTGGCTCGCCGCGCGCTCTACGTACAGCGCGACGCCTACCCCCACAAGCCGCACCTCCGCCCGGGCCCGTTCGCGCTCCTCGCACGCGCGGTCGTACTCCATGAGCTCGCAGAGGCGCTGCAGGGCGCGGGGGTAGTCGCCCGAGTCGTACGTGTAGCCCAACGGGTTCCGGTACGGGAAGGCTTCTGGCGGGATCGCGTGCCGCAATCGGAACTGAACAGGGTCCTCTCCGAGCTCGCGCGCCGCCAGCTCCGCCATGCGCTCCACCAGGTAGGCGGCCTCCGGGCGGCCGGCGCCGCGGTACGGGCCGGTGGGGACCTTGTTGGTGGCGACGCCCAGCAGCTCCACGTGGGCGTGGGGGATGTCGTAGGCACCCGTCATCAACATGGCAGTGTTCACGGGCGGCACCGGGCTCGAAGGGTACAGGTAGGCGCCTGCGTCCGCCAGCAGCCGCGCGCGCACCGCGGTCATCCGTCCGCCCCGCAACGCCACCTCCACCTCGGCCACGACGCCGCGGCCCTGGTAGCTAGCGAGCAGGTTCTCCCGCCGGTCCTCCACCCACTTCACCGGCCTGCGCAGCTCCACCGCGGCCCACGCGGCAAGCACCGCCTCTGGCGAGACGCCGAACTTGCTGCCGAACGCACCGCCCACGTCGGGCACCACGAACCGGATGCGGTCCTCGGGCCGACCCAGGATCCGGCTGAGCTGTTCCCGCGGGCGGTGGGTGCCCTGCGCAGACGACCACACGGTCAGCAGGTCCGTGCCCGGGTCGTAGGAGGCCACGGCGCCCCGGGTCTCCATGGGGACGGCTGCCAGCCGCGGGATCCTGAACCTCTGCCGGACCACGCGGTCTGCGCGGGCGAACTCGCCCTCCGGGTCTCCGCCCCGGCCCTCCCACCGGAACAGCACGTTGTCCGGGAGCTCGTCGTGCAGGCGCACCCCACCGCCGAGCGCCTCCTCCGGGTCGGCGACGGCCGGCAACACCTCGTACCCCACGTCCACCAGCGCCGCCGCGTCCTCCGCCGCGGCCCGGGTCTCCGCCACCACGGCGGCTACCGGCTCTCCCACGTACCGCACGCGGCCCGCGGCCAGAACGGGGTGTGGCACCGGGGCCACCCGCGTCCCTTCCACGGTGCCCAAGGCGTATCGGCCAACCCGTCCCGCCAGGTCTGCGGCGGTGATCACCCACACCACGCCGGGGACGGCCAAGGCCGCTTCAACCCGGATAGCGCCTACCCGGGCGTGGGCGTGCGGGCTGCGTACCACCACCAGGTGCAGCATGCCGGGGAGCTGCAGGTCGTCCACGTACCGCGCCTGCCCCCGCAGGAACCGGCCGTCCTCCCTACGCCGCAGCGGCCGGCCGATCCAGCTAGAGGCACGGAGCGCGTGCTCGCTGGTCACGAACTGGACCTCCTCCGCTCCCAGACTGTGAGGTGCACAGGCCCCAGGATACCGCGCCTGCGCGTCACCGTTCCCAGGCGCAGGCCGGTCCGAGGAAGACCGTCTCGTGCCGCCCCTGCGAAAAGTACTCGAGCAGGGTGAGCTCGCAGTCGGCGTCCGCCAGCAGCTGGTGCACGTCACCTTCCGCGACCCAGACCACGGACCCCGGCCGCAGCGGGAACAGTTGCTGGCCGATGCCGATCCGCCCACGGCCTGCCAGCACGTAGAAGAAGTGCTCCGTACCCCTGTGCAAATGGACCGGCGACGAACCACCTGGAGGCAGACGGACCACGTCCACCAGCAGGGGGGCCCCGGTGTTGGTTCGGTTCAAGAGCACCTGCTTGCGCCGCCCGTCGTGGGCCGAGGCCAACACAGGGACCTCCTCCAGGTGGAACACCTTGGAGCCGGATCCCCGGCCGACCACCGCCTCGGCCTCCGCCAGGGCCTCGTGCGGGACCACCACCTTCCCCTCTGCCATCCCAATCCCTCCTTCGTCAGCTTAGCTGTTCCGCCATCCAATCCGCCACGAGAGGACGGTACTTGTACGGGATGTTGTTGCACACGTGGTTGCCCTCCGGGTACAGGACGAACTCGCCGCGGTGAGCTTCCCGGGCGACCCGTTCTGCGTCCTGCCAGGGGAAGAGCAGGTCCTGCTGGCCGAACACGACCAGCAGGGGCTGGCGGAGCTGAGGCAGCACCGGGCCCAGGTCCAGCTCCAGAGCGCGGCGCCGCGCTTCCTCTTCGTCCCGAGCGCCCGCGTGGTACCGGAACGTCTCGCGGGTCAGGTTCGGCAGCCGTTCCCAGGCCGCCCCGAAGTTGTACGGTCCGCCGATGGCGGTCACCGCGCGGATGCGCGGCTCGAAGGCCGCGGCGCGGGGAGCATAGTAGGCACCCAGGCTCACGCCCACGGCACCCACCCGCTCCGTGTTGACCTCCGCGTGCTCCTCGAGGCGATCCAGTAGAGCCCGTACCGCCACCTCGTAGTCGGCCCGGATGTGGGTGTGGAAGCCTGTCTCGCCCTGCCCTGGGCCGTCCACGGAGACGGTGGCCATCCCGCGCGCCAGGAACGTGTTCTCCCAGTGAAAGAACTCCTCTTTGGTGGAGTCGAGCCCCGGGACCAGCACCACCAGCGGAGGCCGCAGGACGCCAACGGGGCGCCTCAGGTTGGCGAACAACATTGCGCCCTCGAAGGGGACTTCCAGCCGCCGGGCGGTGGGGTCGAGGTGGCGGTGGGCCGACCGCAAGGCCTCCACCGCACGGAGGGTCGTCTCACGGTAGCGGACCTCGTCCAGGGTCCACACGAACTTGGCGAAGTGGTAGCAGAGCGCCGCACGCACCCACGCCTCGCCCGCGGTGACCCGCCTGCCCCGGGACTCCGCCTCCTGGGCCAGGTGCGCGTGCACGTCCCCGGTCCTCACCCAGGCGTCCAACCAGTCCTCCCAACGCTCCAGGGCGGAGGTGGTCCGGACGAAGTCGTTGTAGTCCACCCCTTGGGCGATCATCCGCGGCGCCCAGTTCTGGATGGCCGCCTGGATCCGGGGATCCCTGCCCTCACCCGTGCGCACGGCGCACCTCAAGCCCCAGGATCCGCTCCGCGTTGCCCCCCAGCACCCGGGGTTCTGTCTCCGCACCGAGCCCCGCGGACCGCACGAACCCCACGGGGGTCGGAGACGGCCAGCGGATCGACGTACGGAATCCTCGGCATGTCCTCCCTCCTCGCTTCACCCCACGAGTCGCAGCCCGCGCGGGTACCGGTGCACGAACTCCGGTCCACCATGGTCCAAGACCACCAGCTCTCCCGTCTGCACCCCGAACCGCTCGTCCGGGGTGACCACGTTGGGTTGGACCACCAGAGCCATGCCCGGCTGCAGCTCCAGGGAGGCGTGCGCCAGGGTCCAGAAGCCTTCCGCCCCCAGGACCGGCGGCAGGTAGCCCCCGCCGAAACCGTGCACTAGGTCGTCGCAGAGCGCAAACCCGCTGCGCCGAACCACCTCCAGCGCATGCCCGAGCTCCTCCGCCCGCAGCCCGGGCCGCAGGGCGCGGATCGCCGCGTGAAAGGCATCCTCCACCACCCTGTGGAGCTCCCGCACCTCCGTGGGGAGCTCCGTCCCCACCACGAAGGTCCGCAGGACCTGGCCCGGATAGCCCCAGTAGGCGGCACTGAGCTCGCAGGTGACCACGTCCCCGGGACGGACTCTGCGCGGGGACGGGAACTGCGAAGGCACGCAGCGGTCCGGCGCGGACGGGGAGGTCACCGAGAGGTAGTGGATGTGCGTCATCCCTCCGTAGGGAACGTAGGCACGCTCGATGGCGTCCACCAGCTCGAACTCGGAGACCCCTGGCCGGAGGTTCGCCTCCAGCCCCCGGACCGCCCGGTCCGTGAGCGCCGCGCCCTTCCGCAGCCAAGCCACCTCCTCGGGGGACTTCACCAGACGAAGCCGGGTATAGCCCGCGGTCAAGTCCACCACCTCCCGGACCTCGGCCGCGAGGTGGTTCCAGGCGGGAGCTGGAAGCGGCCCCACGACCCCCACTCGTTGACCGCTGCCACCCCTGCGGAGGAGCTCCCCGCCCACCGCCTCCGCCGTCCAAGGTCCGCCCCACGCCACTTCCACCTCCGGGGCCACCGCCCGTCGCGCCGTGGGCACGTGGTTGCGGTACTGCACGAACAGCTTCGCGGCTTCGCCGGGAGCCCACACCGCCGCGGCCTCGCGGCTCACGGGCCAGCCGGACAGCCAGTGGACCGCGTCCCCGCTGCCCCAGGTGCCGTACACCACCAGCCGGTCGACGCGGTTCTCCGCCATCAACGCCGCCAGCTTCTCCCGACGGGCCTCCCTCTCCCCCTCCGAGAACCGGGGGAACCCACCCTCCGGCCACGCCTCCCACGGCACGCCGGCCTCGGGCACGGGTCTTCAGCGCCCCCCTGCGGGATTCAGGACGACGATGCGCAGATCCGTCATCTCCTCCACTGCATACCTCGGCCCTTCCCGGCCGATCCCACTGCGCCGCACGCCACCGTACGGCATGAGGTCCACCCGGAAGCCGGAGGTGTCGTTGATGATCACCCCGCCCATCCGGAGGGTGCGGGCCGCCAGCATCGCCTTGCGGAGGTCGTTGGTGAACACCCCCGCCTGCAGCCCGTACTCCGTGTCGTTGGCCCGCGCCAAGGCCTCCTCGAAGCTGTCGCAGGCCACCACGGAAGCCACGGGCCCGAAGACCTCCTGGCAGACGACTTTCATTTCGGGCCGCACGCCTACGAGCACCGTGGCAGGGTACAGAACGCCCTGCCGCGGTCCCCCCAGCACCCGCTGGGCTCCCCCCTGCACCGCCTCTTCCACCCACGCCTCGACGCGCCTTGCATCCTCCTCCGAGATGAGGGGTCCGATGTCCGTGTCGGGGTCCTCCGGGTCGCCCAGCTTCATGCCCCGAGCCGCTTCCACGAACTTCTCCAGGAAGGGCTCGAACACCGGCCGCTCCACGTAGATGCGCTGCACCGAGATGCAGAACTGGCCCGCGTACAAGTACGCGAACCGGGCCAGCACCTCCGCCGCGTGGTCCAGGTCGGCGTCCTCCGCCACGATGTTGGGGGAGTTGTTGCCCAGCTCCAGGATGACCCGGCGCAGGCCCGTGGCGGCCTTGATGCGCTCCCCCACCTCCGGGCTGCCCGTGAAGGTGTACAGGGCGATCCCAGGGTGGCGCAGCAAGGCCTCCCCCACCGTCCGCCCCCCGCCCACCACCACGTTGAGGTAGCCGGGGGGAAGTCCCGCCTCCTCCAGCAGCTGGCACAGCATCAGGCTGGTGAGGGGCGTGTAAGTGGCCGGCTTGAGGACCACGGCGTTGCCCGCGGCGAGGGCCGGCGCCACCTTGTGGGCCACCAGGTTCAGGGGGAAGTTGAAGGGCGCAATGGCGCACACCACTCCCACGGGGACGCGGATGGTGAACGCCATCCTGCCCTCTGCGCCCGGGGCGGCATCCACGGGGACCTGCTCCCCGTGGATCCGCTTGGCTTCCTCCCCACTGAGGGAGAGGGTCTGGATGGCGCGGTCTACCTCCACGCGGGCGTACTTCAGGGGCTTGCCCGCTTCCCGGGTGATGGTGAGCGCGAACTCCTCCTTCCGCTGGCTCAACAGGTCACTCGCCCGCCGGAGGATCTCGAACCGCTGGTACGGCGAAAGGGGCCGCTCCTCCAGGGCCCGCTGCGCCGCCCGGACAGCTTCGTCCACGAGTCCTTCGTCTGCCTCCGCGACCTCCCCCACCACCTCCTGCCGGTACTTGTGCAGCACGGGCACGAAACGGCTTGTCTTTCGCCACTTCCCGTCGACGTACAGTCCCCACCGCGGGACCGTCACCGTGGCCATGGCGTCACCTCCCCTCCGTCCTTTCGCTGGTCGCCGTACCTTCCCGTACGTAGATCTCCGGCGCGGAGGTGGACACCCGGAGCTGGAACACGTCCGGCCGGTCGTAGTGGCCCGCGAAGTCGTGCCGGACCTTCTCCGCCACGCATTCGGTGAGATCCGCCTCGAACACGAGGACCCCTTCTTCGGCCCCCATGGGGCCGGCCACCACCTGCCCGCCGGGCCCCACGATGCAGGAACCGCCCGTGGCCTGGTCGTCCCACAGGACGGCGCGGTCCTCCTCCGTGTAGACCAGCATCTCTCGCATCTCCTCGGTCATGGTCCCGCAGGCATTGACCACGAAGGCCTTGGACATGAGGGCCAAGGCCCGTCCCACCACCAAGGCACGCTCCGGGCACGACATCCCGCGCTTGGGGAACCGGTTGGGCCAGCTCACGGCGAGCACAAGGGGGATTCCGCCATCAGGGCGAACACCGCCAGGGGGTTCGAACTTTCTCCGCAGATCAGGCCCCCGATCCGTCCGAAGTCCGTGGGGTACGTCCGCAGGGTGTCCCCGAACCCGCCCGTGTGCACCAAACGCTCCCCCACCGTGGGGACGAGTTTCTGGTGCTTGCCCAGGATGCTGCCGTCCGGCGCGACGAACAACTGGGTGTTGTACAGGGTGCCAAAGGTACCGGGTCTGCGCTCGCACAAGCCCATCACCACGTACACCTCCGCTTGGCGGGCGGCCTCCCCGAGGGCTTCCGTGGTCCTGCTGGGGATCTCCACGGAGTTTAGGAACAGACGCGTCGCCAGGGCGTTGCTCTTGGCGTCGATGGCGGGGAAGAAGTGATACCAGAGGGGATGGCCTGGGAGGAAGCCTTCGGGGAAGACCACGAGCCGCGCCCCCCGTCGGCCTGCCTCCAGAATCCACTGGCAAGCGCGTTCGGTGGTGCGCTCGCGGTTCAGGAAGACCGGCGCCGCCTGAACCGCCGCCAGTCGCACCCGCGGGAGCCGGTCGCCTCCCTCCGCTTCCGCTTCCACCGCCCGCTCCAGCTCGACCAAGCGCACGGCCCCCCCTCCTTCGGCTACCGCTTCGCGTTCCCCACCCGCACACGCACCGACACCGCGCCGAGGCCGTCCACGTGAAACCCCACGGACTCGTCTCCGGGCTCCAGGAACAGCGGTGGGATCACCGACCCGCAGATCACCAGGTCACCGGGGCACAACGCTTCTCCCAGCCCCGCCAGCACCCGAGCCATCTCTGCGAGCACGTCCACCACGCGGCCCGGCACGGCCTCCAGGTCGTCCACCACCGCCACCTGGCTGTCCTTCCGGAACACCCGTCCCACCCTTCCCGCGAGGCTCCCGAGGAAGGCCACGGGCCGCATCTCCCCCACCACCGCATACCGGTGGAAGATGTTGTCCGCGGCCACCGCCTCCAGGTCCTCCTCCGGCGGCCGGTGGACGTCCGCCAGCTCAAGGGCAGGACCCAGCTCGCCCACCGCCTCCGCCACCGCCTCGGGGGAGCTTCCCGGCCGCACCGAATCCCGCAGCCGCACCGCCACCTCCGGCTCCACCACAGGACGGCGCCAGCCTTCCACCGACACCACCGTGCCGGAAGGCACCACGCTGCGGTCGGTGAGAAAACCCACCAGGAGGTGCGGCAGGCCCAGCCGCCGCTTCGCCTCCGCGGACCCGAAGGCCGCCTTCCACCCCACCGCCCGGTACCCTTCCGCGAGGAGGGCCCGCCGCTTCGCCAAAAGCGCCGCCAGGCCTCTGTGTACTACGGATTCCCTGCTCTCCGAGCTCATGCCCTAAGTCCGCTCCGGCGCCACCTCGTACCCGGACGCTTCCAGGGACCCGGCACCGATCCAGCCCCACACCAAGACCGCTTCCTCCCGTCCCGTGTTCACGAATCCGTGCCACCCGCCGCGGGGAACGTACACCACGTCTCCTTCCCCCGCAGGCTCCCGACCCTGCGAGGTGTAGATTTCCCCCTGGCCCTTGAGCACCACGAAGAACTCGTCGCAGTTGCGGTGCAGGTGACGCTCGTGACGAGCCCCCGGTTTGAACACCGTCCAGCCCAGGGTGAAGTCCTTGGCCCCCGCGGTGGCCTCGTCCACTAGGAATCGCACCACCATGTCCACCCAGCCGTCTTCCCGCGCGAGGCCTCCCCGAGGGGCCACTTCCCGTACGTTCGTCCGGAACACGTTACCCTTCACCTCCCAGCTTCCGGTACACGCGGTGCGCCGCCACGAAGTCCAGATGGTCGAGCCGGAGGCCCCGACAGGCGTTCATCATCTCGTTGGCGGCTGCCGCCAGGGGAACGGGGCTCCCGAGCCTCCGGGCGAGCTCCAGCACCAGGAGCATGTCCTTTTGCTGGAGGTTCACGTCCGCCAGGGGCTGGTCCGGCATGTTGCCCTCCAGGATGAAGGGGCCCCGGTACGTCAGGACCGGGGACGCTGCCACGCTCCCGAGGATGGCCTCCACCGCGGTCTTCCGCTCGACCCCCGCCTTCTCCGCCAGGGCCACCGCTTCTCCGAAGGCGATGACCTCCACCATGAGGAGCAGGTTGACGGCTAGTTTCATGGCACAGGCGGTGCCGTGAGGTCCCACGTAGAGGACCCTCGGGGCGATGGCCAGGAGCACGGGCCGGACCTGCTCGTAGACCGCGGGGTCTCCCCCGACCATCAGGGAGGCCTTTCCTTCGCGCACGGTAGGCGGGGCCCCGGAGATCGGGGCTTCCAGCATGGCCCGCCCTGCCTTGCCAAATTCCGCGGCCACGCCGCGGCTCACCTCGGGGTCGACGGTACTCATGTCCACGTAGACGCCCCCCGCGGGCAGGCCCCGGAGCACGCCGTCCGGGCCCAGGGCCACCTCTCGGACCGCCTGTCCGTCGGTGACGATGCTGAAGACCACCGCACACTGCTCCGCCACCGCCCGCGGGCTGGGAGCCCACCGCATTCCCGCGTCCAGCAGGGGCCTCGCCCGGGCCTCGGTCCGGTTCCAGCCCACCACGGTGTAGCCCGCCCCCATCAGTCGCGGGACGATGACGGACCCCATGGCCCCGAGTCCCACAAAGCCGATGCGCTCCACGGTCGCTCCGCCTACTCCAACAGCGCCAAGGGCTCCTCCACGAAGCCCGCCAGGGTGTCCAGGAACCGGGCGGCCCGGGCGCCGTCCAGCACCCGGTGGTCGCAGGAGAGCCCCAGGGTCAGGCAGGCCCGGACCACCGGACGCCCGTCTTCCGCCACCACCCGTTCGCTCACGCGCCCCACGCTGAGGATGGCGGCCTGCGGGGCGTTGACGATGGCGAAGAACCGGTCCACCCCGTGCATCCCCAGGTTGCTGATGGTGAAGGTGCCTCCCTCCACGTCTTCCGGGCGCAGCCTGCCCGCCCGGGCCCGCTCCACCACCTCCGCCCTGCGCCGGGCGATCTGCTCCACGGAAAGCCTCTCCGCGTTGTGGATCACCGGGACCACCAGGCCCTCCTCCGTGGCCACCGCGACCCCCACGTTCACCTCAGGGAGCCTGCGGATGCGCCCGTCCTCCCACCGCGCGTTCACCTCGGGGTGAGCCCGCAGGGCAGACGCCACCAGCTTCACCAGGAGGTCTGTGTACGTGAGCTCTCCCTGGGTGCGCCGGGCCAAAGCCTCCCGCCAGGCTACCAGTCGGTCCGCCCGTACGTCCCGCTGCAGGAAGAAGTGGGGCACCGTGGTCCACGCCCGGAGGGTCCGCTCCGCCATGAGCTTCCACACGTGCGGGACCTCCAGCGCCTGCCCTCCCGCCTGCAGGGCCTCCAGGTCCGCGGCCAGCACCGCGCCGCCAGGTCCGGAGCCGCGTACTGACCGGAGGTCCACCCCCAACTCCCGGGCGAGCCTGCGGGCCTTGGGAGACGCCCGAGGCCTGGGGGACGGCGCTGCGG
>BEII01000014.1 GCA_002898935.1 bacterium HR32 | reverse complement strand
GCAGCCTGCGCACCGCGGTGCGGGCCGGCATGGCCACGGTGCCCATGCCGATCAGGACCACCTCCGCGTCGTCCGTCATGAACTCTTCGAAGTAATACGGAGGTTTGTACCGCTCACCGAACACCCGGTTGAACTCGTCGTAGGCGGTGGCGATCACCCCGCGGGCGCGCCGCGCCGCCTCCCAGTTCTGCCGGCGGATCTCCATCACCCAGTCCTCGTTGACCTGCGGCGCCACGGACACCGGGTTGTCGGGGTGCAGCCTCCGCTCCGCCAGCTGGAAGGGAGGGAGGAACCGGTTCACCGCCTCCGGAGACGGGATGCGGACGATGTGCTGCGAGTGGGTGAGGAACGCGCCGTCCATGGCGAGCGCCATGGGCATCATGACCCGCCTGTCCTCCGCGATCCGGTAGCCCAGCAGCACGTGCTCCAGCGCCTCCTGGGCGGTGGCCACCCAGCACAGCAGCCAGCCCATGTCGCGGATGGCCAAAGCGTCGTTGTGCTCCACCCCGAAGGCCCCGGGGTCGTCCAGGGCCCGGTTGCCCACCAGGAACAGGACGGGCAGGCGGTCGGTGGCGGTGACCACCAGAGCCTCGAACCCGTACATCCACCCCGTGCCGCTAGACCCCGCAAAGGCACGGGCTCCCACCGAGGCCGCGTGCTTGACGATCTCGAACTGGGAGTGCTCGCTGTCCGCCACGATGTACTCCGCGTCCAGCTTTCCGTCCGCGATGATCTTGGAGATGGCGTCCATGACCTCGGTGTACGGCCGGATGGGGTAGGCGGCGATCACGTCCACGTTGGCCAGCCGGATCCCCTCGGCCACCGCCTGACACCCCGTCAGGAGTTCCTCCCGCTCGTAGACGCCGACCGGTTGTGCGACCGCCACGGCAGCTCCTCCTCCCTCGTCCTAGCCCCCAGCCCGGGCCGCGGGCTTGGGTTTGCCGCCCACGGGCACGGGCTCCACTTCCACCACCCGGCCCCCCGTCCCGGTCACCACGTTGGGGAGCACGCGGTGCTTGCCCTTCTTCTCCTCCGCCCACCGGACGTAGCCCTCAGGGTCCTGTTTCCAGTGCTCCCAGGGGCTGCGGTTGTCCTCGAAGGCCAGCTCGTCCACCATCACGATGCACTCCTGCACCGGGCAGACCTCCGCGCACTTGCCGCAGCCCACGCAGTACTCGTAGTCGACGTCGTAGTAGCCGTCCGGGGTCGGGTCGAAGCACTCGTCGGGACACTCCAGCCAGCACAGGGTGCACTTGGTACACAGGTCGAACCGCACCACGGGGCGCTGCGACTTGGTGGTTCCGCGCTTGAAGAGCTGGTTTCGGGACTGGCCCTTGGGCCCCAACTGGAACTCGCGGGGGACGGCCTTCACCACCACGCCCTCCGAGAACTCGTTCCACTTGGGGAGCTTGGGGATCTCGTAGGGCCAGTCGATCCCCTGGGCGGGGGTCACCTCGTGGACGTTGTGGCGCACGGATTCGAAAGCCTGCTGCGCTGTGTCCACGCGGTGTTGCTCGTGCGTCTTGTCCCACAGGTAGCCCTTGACCGCCTCGATGCTGAGCAGCTGGGGATCCAGGGCCGCCAGGGCCCCCAGGACCCGTTCGTGCGTGAGGTCGTCCCGGTACACCCAAAGGCCCGCGAAGCTCGCCTCCCCCTCCAGGATGGCCAGGTAGTAGGGGAAGGGCTTGCGGGCCATGAACCGCACGAG
Source organism: bacterium HR32 (assembly GCA_002898935.1). GTDB lineage: Bacteria > Sysuimicrobiota > Sysuimicrobiia > Sysuimicrobiales > Sysuimicrobiaceae > Tepidifontimicrobium. The sequence continues at coordinate 10,704 of BEII01000014.1, read as the reverse complement.
TTCTTCGGGCCGCCGGCGGGACACAATGAGCATGTGCCCGTAGGGCACGACCTTTTCGTTGATGGGGCGCACACCGTGCCACGCCCAGGGCTCCACGCCCTTCACCATGGTGTCGTCCAGCACCACGGAGATGTTGGCCTCGTCGATGTCGAGCTTCGCGCCGCACTCCGCCTCCAACTCCTCCTCGGAGAGATCCGGGGAGACGAAGGCGAAGTACTTGCAGGGGATCCCGTTGCGCTCGGGTGCGTCGCTGTACCGGCCGTTGGAGAACCCCACCTGGCCCATGCGGGCCGCGATCATGACGATGTCCCCGCCGATCTTCTTCGCCAGGGTCTTCTGGAAGATCCCCCGGTAGTTGATCTCCACTCGTTTGATCATCCCTCACCTCTCCGCCTGGATTCCCCTGCCCGCCGTGCCGCCGGATCAGGACCGCCCGACAGGGCCTGGCCCAACACCTGCTCGATCTCTTCGAGGTGCCGCCGCATGGCCGCCTCGGCCGCCGCGGGATCCCGGCGCCGGATGGCGGCCACGATCCGCCGGTGGCCTTCCAGGGAGCGCTCCAGCCGTCCGGGGACCTGCAGGGATCGCTCGCGGCTGGTGCGGAGCAGGTCCATGAGGACGTCGAGGACCCGGAGGATGACCTGGTTGCGGGCTGCGGTGGCGATGGTGTAGTGGAACTCGGAGTCTTCTTCCACCGCGAGCTCGCCCCGCTCCGCCTTGGCCCGCTGACGGTCCAGGATCTCCTGGAGGCGCGCGAGGTCGTCGTCCGTGGCGTGCACCGCCGCCCGTGCTGCGAGGTGCGGCTCGATCATCTTGCGCACGTCCAGCAGGTCGCTCAGCAGGGCGCGGCTGCGCAGGAGGAGGGACGCGAGGGGGTTCACGACGGCCTCGGGGCTCAGGTCCCGCACCACGGTGCCTTCGCCCTGGCGGGGCTCCACGAGGCCCATGAGCTCCAGGACCCGGATAGCGTCACGGACGGAACTCCGGCTCACGCCGAAGCGCTCCGCGAGCTCCCGCTCGGTGGGCAGGCGGTCGCCCGGCCGCAGGTGGCCTTCGAGGATGAGGTGCTGGATGCGGGCGGCCACCTGCTCGTACACCCGCGTCCGGCGGATGGGCTCTAGCGTGGCGGGCCGCACCGGCTCCTCGATTGGTCTGATGATCGGTTCTTCATGCCTAACCTGCCACGGCCCGGCCAGGCTGTCAAGTGCGTCAGGTCGCACGCCCCACCGGAGGGTGCTAAGATGCGGGAGAGCCTCGACGGTATGGCACCCTTGGAAGCCCTGGCCCTCGGGCTGAGCCTGGGACTTGGGGCTGGCTTGACCCCAGGCCCGATGACCGCGCTGGCGGTGAGCACCACGCTGGAGCGTGGGCTGCGGGCCGGCGTGCAGGTGGCGTGCGCCCCGCTCGTGACCGACGGGCCGATCCTGCTGCTCTCCCTGTGGGTGCTCGGGGGTCTGCCCGCGCCGGCCGTGGCGGCCCTGGGTGTAGCGGGCGGGCTGTACTTGGTGTGGCTGGGCCTGCGGACTGCGCGGTCCGCGGCGCGGCCACAGGCCGCGACCTCGCCGGAGGGGCGGCTTGCGGACCTGCGCAGGGCGGTGGCGGTGAACTTCCTCAGCCCGAGCCCCTACCTCTTCTGGGTCGGGGTCGGAAGTCCCATCGTGCGGGAGGCGTGGACCCGGTCTCCGCTGGCTGCTGCGGCATTCCTCGCGCCGTTCTTCGGACTGCTGGTGGGCGGCAAGGTCGCGGTGGCGTGGGCCGTTTCCGCAGGCGGGCGGAGGCTATCGGAACGCGGTTACCGGCGCGCGGCGCAGCTCGCGGGGTACTTGCTCGCGGGGACCGGCGGCCTGCTCGCCTGGCGATCGCTCGCCGTTGTGGGGGCGGTGTAGGGGTGGCGGAGGCCACTTCGCCACACGAACTCGCCCTGCCCCTGCTGGACGAGCGGAGTGCCCGTCCGGATCCTCTCGACCAGCTGCGGCTGTGGTTGGTCGACGCGGAAGCCGTCTACGGGCCGGGAAGCGTGGAGGCCACGGCCATGGCCCTCGCCACCGCAGACGCGGTAGGCCGGCCTTCCGTACGGTTCGTCCTCCTCAAGGGCCTGGACCGCGGCCTCGTGTTCTACACCAACTACCGCAGCCGCAAGGCCCGGGACCTCGCCTCCAACCCCCGTGCGTCCGCGGCCCTTTGGTGGCCCGCCCTGCGCCGCCAGGCGCGCGTGGAGGGAGCGGTGGAGAGGCTCGCGGCTGAGGAGTCCGACGCGTACTTCCGCACCCGGCCCAGGCTGCACCAGCTCAGCGCGTGGGCCTCGCCGCAGAGCGAGGTGGTCCCCGAGCGGGCCTTCCTCGAGAGGCGACTGCAAGAGCTCGACGCGGAGTTCCCGTGCGAAGTGCCGAGGCCGCCGTTCTGGGGCGGCTACCGGCTCGTCCCGGACCGCTTGGAGTTCTGGCAGGGGCGGGAGGGCCGTCTGCACGACCGCCTGCAGTACACGCGGCGCCACGATGGCTGGGTCCTCGCGCGCCTCGCGCCCTAGGCCGGAAGAGACCTCGCAGAGAGGAACCGGGGTGGTCTACACCGGTCACAGCCCGTACGCCAGCACCCGCTCCGGTCGGATGTACACGCTCACCCGCTGCGCAGGGCTGTCCCCGGGCGGATACGTCCACGGCTGGCCGGTGTACCGGCGGGACAACCGGTCGATGTCGTGCGGCCCCGTGTGCGGGTCGAAGCGCCCGACGCGGCCCAGAACCTGGACGTAGCGGTACGGGTCGTGCCGGTCCAGGATCGTGAGAGCCACGCGGGGGTCGGCCTGCATGTTGCGGAGCTTCGCGCGTCCGCGGCGGGTATTGACGAGGAAGAGACCGTCCTCGTACAGGTACCAGACCGGCGTGGCCTGAGGCCGGCCCGATGGTGACCGCGTGGCCAGCACCGCGATGTGGGGCTCCTGCAGGAACGCCAGCACGCGGGGGTCGAGCTCCATCGCGCACCTCCAACCTGTGAGGGGGTTTTCGGTGTGTACAATAGCGCCGTGATGCTGTCCACGGGAGGGGAACCATGTACGCGGTCCGGATCCACCAGCACGGCGGCCCCGAGGTGTTGCGCTACGAGGAAGTGCCCACGCCCGCTCCCGGGGAGGGTCAGGCCCTGGTCCGGTTGGTGGCGTGCGGAGTGAACTTCATCGACATTTACCAGCGGAAGGGTCTGTACCGGGTGGAGCTTCCGGTGGTCTTGGGGCAGGAAGGGGCTGGGGTAGTGGAAGCGGTGGGCCCTGGGGTGACGGAGGTGAAGCCGGGGGACCGGGTGGCGTACTCCAACGTGCTGGGCGCCTACGCGGAGTACGCGGTGGTCCCCGCGGCACGGCTCGTGCCGATCCCGGACGGTGTGACCTACCAGCAGGCCGCCGCGGCCATGCTGCAGGGCATGACCGCGCACTACCTGGTGCACAGCACCTACCCGCTCAAGCCGCAGGACACCTGCCTGGTCCACGCTGCGGCGGGTGGGGTAGGCCTGCTCCTGGTCCAGATGGCCAAGCGCCGGGTAGCCACCGTCATCGGGACCGTGTCCACGGAGGAGAAGGCGAAGCTGGCCCGGGAAGCCGGCGCGGACCACGTCATCCTGTACACCCAGCAGGACTTCGAGCAGGAGGTCATGCGGGTCACGGAGGGCCGCAAGGTCCAGGTGGTGTACGACTCCGTGGGCAGGGACACGTTCGAAAGGAGCCTCAACTGCCTGGCCCTGCGGGGCATGATGGTGCTGTACGGGCAGTCCAGCGGGCCCGTACCGCCCTTCGACCCCCAGGTCCTCGCGCAGAAGGGGTCTTTGTTCCTGACCCGGCCGGTGCTGTGGAACTACACCGCCACGCGCGACGAGCTGTTGTGGAGGGCACGGGACGTCCTGGGCGCGGTGGCCAGCGGGGATCTCAAGGTGCGGATTGACCGGGCTCTCCCGCTGTCACAGGCTCAGGAAGCGCACCGGGCCCTGGAAGGTCGCGAGACCACCGGCAAGGTGCTCCTCTTGACCGGGTTCGAGGGTTGAGGCGCGAACAGACGTTTGCTAACATAGAGAGCAAATGCCGGAGTTGCTCGACCTTCGCGCCTCCAGCCGCGCGGGCGAGGTGAGGGTGCGGCTCGGTAACGGCCGCACCTTGCGTGTCGGGACGGAGCTCTGCCGCGCGCTGGGCCTAGCGCCCGGAGAGGTCCACCCCGGGGTGGTCGCGCAGCTCGAGCGGGAGGACCTGCGGCTCCGGACGCGGGAGCGCGCCCTTCGGCTTCTGGCCTTGCGGCCGCGCTCGCGGGCGGAGCTGGAGCGCCGCCTCCGCCGCGCCGCGGACGCCTCCGTTGCCGCGGAGGTGCTCTCGGCCCTGGAACGAGAGGGGCTGGTGGACGACCGGCGCTTCGCCGAGCAGTGGGTGCGGACGCGGCGGACGGTCCGGCTCCTGGGCACCTTTCGGCTCCGGGCAGAGCTCCTGCGCAAGGGCGTCCCCCGGGAGATAGTGGAGGCCGCGCTGGCGAGCGCGCCCGCTGACGAGGACGCCGTGGCCGCCGAGCTGGCGCGGCTACGGTTGCCCCGCTACCGCCACCTGCCTGCGGACAAGGCCGCGCGGCGGCTCGCGGGCTACCTGGCCCGCCGGGGATTTGGGGCCGGGGCGGTCCTGCGGGCCCTGCGGGCAGCGGGGCTTGCCGCCCCAGACGGCCGCTAGGGGTTCGCGCGGCCCGCCACCAGACACGACGGAGCTTGGGAGGCGACCGGTGGCAGCGCGACGAGGAGACCGGTCCGACGAGGCTAAGGGCCCGTTGTTGCAGCTCGCGCTCGCCCTGGACGAGGAGCAGCCCCGGCCGCCTGCCGATCGCATCCTCGAAGGCCTAAACCCCGAGCAGCGCCAGGCGGTGGCGTGGGACACCGGCCCCCTGCTGATCATCGCGGGCGCGGGCACGGGCAAGACGTCCGTGGTGACCCGCCGCATCGCTTACCTGATCGCCACCAAGCGCGCGCGCCCGCAGGAGATCCTGGCCCTCACCTTCACGGACAAGGCGGCAGCCGAGATGGAGGAACGCGTGGACGTGTTGGTCCCCTACGGGTACACGGAGGTCTGGATCTCCACCTTCCACGCCTTCGGGGACCGCGTGCTGCGGGAGAACGCGCTGTTGCTCGGCCTCCCCCCGGACTTCCGGATCCTCAACCGGGCGGAACAGGTCCTGTTCCTGCGCGAGCACCTCTTCGAGTTGCCCCTGCGGGCCTACCGGCCCCTCGCAGACCCCACCCGCCACCTGCAGGCCCTGGTCCAGCTGTTCAGCCGTGCGAAGGACGAGGACGCCTCTCCGGAGGACTACCGGCGCTACGCGGAGTCGCTGGCCCGAAACGCCGGCGGTGACCCGGACCGACAGGCGGAGGCGGACCGGCAAGGGGAGCTGGCGGAGGTGTACGCGGCGTACCAGCGCCTGCTGGCGAGCCACGGCCTGGTGGACTTCGGCGACCTCATCACCCGAACCCTGCAGCTGTTCCGCGAACATCCCCAGGTGCTGCGCCGCTACCAGGAGCGCTTCCGTTACGTGCTGGTGGACGAGTTCCAGGACACCAACCACGCCCAGTTCGAGCTCGTGAAGCTCCTGTGCGCGCGCCACCGGAACGTGACCGCGGTGGGGGACGACGACCAGGCCATCTACAAGTGGCGCGGGGCGGCGCTCAGCAACCTCCTGAACTTCACCCAGACCTACCCCGACGCGCACCGGGTGGTGCTGGTCCGCAACTACCGCAGCAGCCAGGCCATCCTGGACGCCGCGTACCGGCTGGTGCGGCACAACGACCCGGACCGGCTGGAGGTCCGCGAGCGCGTGGACAAACGCCTGGTGGCGGAGTGCCCCGAGGGTCCGGAGCCGCAGCACCTGCACTTCGACACCCTGACCACGGAAGCGGACGCGGTCGCGGCCACCATCGCGGACCGGGTGGCCCAGGGCCGGTGGCGGTACCGGGACGTGGCGGTGCTCGTGCGGTCCAACGCGGACGCGGGGCCCTTCCTGCGGGCGTTGAACCTGCGGGGCGTCCCTTTCCAGTTCACCGGAAGCCGCGGGCTGTACGACCGCGAGGAGATCCGCATCGTGCTGGCCTTCCTCCGGGTGCTGGCCGACCCCCTGGACAGTCTGAGCCTGTACCTGCTCGGGACCTCGCCGCTGTACGCGGTCCGGGCCACGGACCTTTCCCGGTGCCTGGGAGTCGCACAGACCCGCCACCGGTCCCTCGAACACGTGGTCCGCCAGGTGCTGCAGCAGGCTCCGGAGGTGGAGGACCTGCGGGCGGAGCTCCCGCCGGAGAGCCTGGCGTCGTTGGCCAAGCTCGTGGAGGACCTGGACGCCATGCGCCAGCTGGCCGCGGAGCAGCCTACGGGGCGGGTGCTGTACGTGTACCTGGTGGAGCGCACGGGGTACGTCAAGCGTCTCGCCACCTCCGGAGACCCTGCGGACGAGGCGCGGGTGCGCAACCTCGCCCGCTTCTTCGACATCGTGGCCCGCACCGCCCCCCTGCTGCGCTACGACCGGGCGGTGGAGTTCGTCCGCCACCTGGACGACCTCATCGCTGCCGGCGACGACCCGCCCGTGGAGGAGCTCGACCCCGAGGCGGACGCCGTGCAGGTGATGACCGTGCACAAGGCCAAGGGGCTGGAGTTCCCCGTGGTGTTCCTGGTGTCGTGCGTGAACGGGAAGTTCCCCGTGCAGGGACGGCGGGAGGAGCTGGAGCTGCCGGAAGCGCTGCTGCGGGACCTGCTGCCCGAAGGTGACCCCCACCTGCAGGAGGAGCGCCGGCTGTTCTACGTGGCCATGACCCGTGCCAAGCGCGAGCTGTACTTTACCAGCGCCCGGGACTACGGAGGGCTGCGGCCACGGAAGGTCAGCCGGTTCGTCCTGGAGGCCCTCGACCGGCCCGCGGCCGCGCCCGGCGCGTTCCGTGCGTCCAGCCTCGAGCAGATCCACCGGCACGCACCCGCAGCCGAGCCCCCGGCCCTGGAGGGAATCCTGCCGCCGGACGCGGTGGTGACCGTCTCCTTCCGCCAGCTGGACGACTACGAGACCTGCCCGCTCAAGTACAAGTACGCGCACGTGCTGCGGGTGCCCGTCACCCGCGACCACCGCGTGGTGTACGGCGCGGCCATCCACGAGGCCGTCCGGGAGTACCACCGTCGCCGGGCCCGCCGTCAGCCGGTGCGGCTGGAGGACGTGGTGGCTCACTTCGAGCGGGTTTGGGTCAACGAGGGGTTCCTGAGCCGCGAGCACGAGGAGCAGAGGCTGGCAGAGGGCCGCGAGGTGCTGCGGCGGTTCTTCGAGTTCCAGGAGGCGTCGGGCACGGTGCCCACGCTGGTGGAGCACTCCTTCGCCTTCGTCCGCGGGAACACCCGCGTGCGGGGCCGCTGGGACCGGGTGGACGTGCGGGACGGCGAGGTTTGCGTGGTGGACTTCAAGACCTCCGAGGTGCGGGAGGCCGGCAAGGCGGACCGGCGCGCAGCCGAGAGCCTGCAGCTGCGGCTGTACGCCCTCGCGTACCGGGAAGTCCACGGCCGCCTGCCGGACCGCGTGGAGCTGCACTTCCTCCACCGCGACGGCGTGGTGGTGGGCGCCGTCCGCCCGGACTCGGCGTGGGTGGCGGAGGCGGAGGAGGTGGTGGACCGGGTGGCCGAGGGGATCCGCCGGCAGGACTTCACCGCGACCCCCGACTGGTACGGCGCTTGCCGGTTCTGCGCCTTCGCGGGCATCTGCCCGTACACGGCGCGGGCCGACTAGTCCACGGGAGCGACCCATGACACAGCAGCGGAGGCGGCCGGTGCGCGCGGTGTTCCTCGACGCGGGGCACACCATCTTGGAGGGCAAGCCCTCGTGGTTCGACGTGTGGGGCGAGGCGCTCGGCGAGTTCGACGTGACGTTGGACCGGGAGGCGCTGCAGCGCGCGTACGCCCGCGCCAGCGACGCCCTCAGCCACGTTCCCCCCGACCAGTTCACCGAGGAGACGTGGCGGCAGTTCCTGCGGGAGATGGTGGCGAACCTGGAAGTCCCGGGCCGCGAGGAGGAAATCGCGGAACGCATGCACCGGGTGCTGTCGGAGATCCGGCCGCAGTACGCCCCGTACCCCGAGGCCCCGGACGTACTGGGGGAGCTCCGGCGGAGGGGCCTGCGGCTCGCGGTGGTGTCCAACTGGGAGCTGGACCTGCCGGAAGTGTTGGACCGGGCGGGCCTGCGGCCGTTCTTCGACGTGGTGGTGGCCTCCGCCGCCGTGGGGGCGGCGAAGCCGGACCCCCGCATCTTCCGGGTGGCCCTGGACGCCCTTTCCGTGCGCCCCGAGGAGGCAGTCCACGTGGGTGACTCCTACGAGGCGGACGTCTCCGGAGCGCGGGCGGCGGGCGTGTATCCGGTGCTGCTGGACCGCGACCACGTGTACCGCCAGGTGGACTGCGACCTGATCCGGGACCTGCGGGAGCTGTTGCCGGTCCTGGACCGGCTGGAGGGTAGGGCGTGATCCGGCTGCTGCACGTGGCAGACGTCCACCTGGGCGCGCGCTTTGCGGGGCTCGGGCCGCGCGGCGCGGAGCAGCGGGAACAGCTGCGGCGGACCTTCGCGCGGTGCGTGGACGTGGCGCTGGAGCGCGGTTGCCACCTCGTGCTGGTGGCGGGCGACCTGTTTGACTCTCCGTACCCGCCGAGGCCCCTCGCGGCCTACGCGGCGGAGCAGCTGCGTCGGCTGGTGCAGGCCGGCTTGCGTGTGTTCGTGGTGGCCGGCAACCACGACGGAGCCCCCGACGGGGTGTGGACCCGGGAGGACTTCCTGCGCCTGGTGGAAGGGCTCGTGGTGTTCGGAGACACCCCGCAAGCCGTGTCGTGGCAAGAAGCAGGGGTCGTGGTGGTGGGCAGCAGTCCGACACCGGGCCGCTCGCCGCTTGAGGGCTGGCGCGTGCCCGCAGGCGGCCTGCGGGTGGGCCTGGCGCACGGCTCCGTGTACCGTCCCGGGCAGGTGGAGGAGGCCTGGGCCATCCGGCCGGAGCAGGTCCGCGCGCTCGGCCTGGACTACCTGGCGTTGGGCGACTGGCACTCCGCGCAAGAGGTCCACCCGCCGCCGCACGCGGCGTGGTACGCGGGCGCGCCCGAGTTCCTCGGGTTGGACCAGCCTGGGTTCGGACACGTCCTCGTGGTGGAGGTGTCCGGGCCCGGCCAGGTCCAGGTGGAGCCCGTCCGGGTGGCCAAGCGGCGGCTCGTCGTCGAAACTCTCGACGCGGGCGCCCTGGACGAACAGGCGCTGCGGACCTACCTGGAGCAGGCGGCAGACCCCGACGTGGTGCTGGATCTCACGCTCGCAGGCGTCCGGGAGCCGGACCGGCCGTGGGCGCTTGGGGCCTTGGTGCGGGAGTACGCGGACCGATTCTTCCGGCTGCACGTGCGCGACCGGTCGCACCCGCGGCTGGACGAGGACGCGCTGGAGCGGTTCGAGCCCTCCACGGTCCTGGGGCAGTTCGTGCGCCGCATGCGGGAGCGCCTCGCCACCTGCTCTGCCGAGGAACGGGAGGAGCTGGAGGAGGCGCTGCAGCTCGGGGTGGCGGCGCTGCAGGGCCGAGAGGTGCTCGCTTGACCTTCGTGGAGCTGCGGCTTCTCCGGTTTCGGCAGCACCGGGACCGTCGCTTTTCCTTCTCGCCCGGCTTCAACCTAGTGGTGGGTCCCAACGAGGCGGGCAAGTCGGCCCTGCGCGAAGCCCTGCGGTGCGTGCTGTTCGACAACCCGGAGAGCGGGAGCCAGCGGTCCCGCGAAGCACTCCTGGCGTGGGGCGAGGAGCGGGGGCCGGTGCTCGAGCTGGTCTTCGACTACGGGGGTTCCCGGTACGAGCTGCGCAAGGACTTCCACGAACGACGGGTGGTGCTGCGCGGCCAGGACGGTGTGTGGGAACGCCACCGCGTGGTGCAGCCCGCCCTCCAGCGCGCGCTCGGCTTCCAGTCCGAGAAGGCGTTCTTGGCGACCGCGCACGTGCGGCAGGCGGAGTTGCACGCCATCGGCGAGCAGGACGTGGCGGTGCAGCTCGGGAGGATCGTGGCCGGCGCGGAAGAGGACGCCTCGCAAGCGCTGCGGTCCCTGGAGCGGGTGTTGGAGGAGCTGGAGCGGGGCTCCGAGCGGCCTGCCGCCAACCCGGGCCGCATCGCGCGGGCCCGCCAGCGGGTCCGTGAGCTCGAGGCGCGCGTGCAGGAGCTGCGTCGGGAGGTGGATGCCTCGCGGTCTGCGGCCGCTGAACTGGAGGCCGTGCGCCGGCGGCTCGAGGAGGTCCGGAAGGACCTGGAGGATCGGCGGGCGCTCTTGGAGTTCAACCGGCGGGTCGCGCAGGCGCAGGAACGCGCAGAACGAGTTCGGCAGGAGCTCGAACGCTTGGAGGCCCGGAGGGCGGAGGTGGAGCGCCTCCGAGGGGAGCTGGAGCGCCTGCGGACGCGGCTCGGGCAGCTACCCGACGTGAGGCCCGAAGACGCGGAACGGGTGCGCGACGCCCTGGAGCGCGCCCAGGCCCTGCGTGCCCAAGTGCAAGAGCTTTCGGGGCCCGCTGACGCGAGCCACGCAATGACGCGGCCGAGCTGGTGGCCGTGGCTCGTGGCCCTCGCGGCGGTCGGCGTGGCGGCGCTGCCCGACCTTCCCCTGCCCCTGCGGCTTGCGCTCGGGGCGGTGGCGGCTGCGGCCGCGTGGACGGGATGGCGGCAGGGGGA
>BEII01000013.1 GCA_002898935.1 bacterium HR32 | reverse complement strand
CCTCCGCCACATCTCCGCCCGGTCCTGCTCCGTACGAGCCCTGGCCGGCGGGGTGAACTTGCGGAACGCCCCGTGCTGCTCGACCTCCGCCTCCAGCAGGTGGAAGTACTGGGGGCAGCTCTCCACCCGCACGCCGCCTACCGCCCGGGCCAAGTCCACCACCTCCGGAGAGCTGGCGTGGGCCACCACCACCCTCGCTCCCGTGCGCCGCGCGAGCACGCACACCGCTGCCACGGCCACCTGTTCCGCCTGTCGGTTGCGCCACTCCGGCACAACTCCCCCGTCCCTGCGGCCGCTGTGCCGGAGTCGGGCTTCGGCTTCCGCGGTCAGGCTCTCGTCCTCCGCGTGCACCAGGCTCACGCCGCCCACCGCCGCCAGACCCCTGAACAGGTCCCACAGGTCCGCGTACGACAGCCCGGGGACGCCGTGGGTGGTGCAGGTGAACGCCTTCACGTACAACGCTCCGGCCCGCCACACCTCCGGGGCCTCGTGCAGCCGGCCCTTCCACGCGTGGGCGGCCAAGCCGAAGTCCACCACGGAGCGGTCTTTGAGGTAGTCGGCCTTCCGCCGTAGGTCCTCCGGGGTGACCACGGGAGAAGCGTGGGTGTGCTCAATCACCGTGGTGGCCCCGCCCACCGCGGCCGCGGCACTCCCCGTGGGGAAGTCCTCGCGGCTCGGGTCTGCGGGGTCCATGAAGTGCACGTGGGCGTCCACCGCGCCCGGGAGGACCAGGAGTCCTGACGCGTCCACCTCCTGCCGCGCGGACAACCGGTCGGACGAAAGTGCGGCCACGCGGCCGTCGCGCACGTACAGGTGCGCCCGCACGGCGCCCGCAGAGGTCACGAGAGTGCCGCCCAGGATCGCGAGGTCCATTAGTTGAGCCGCTCCGGAGGCTCGTCGCTGAACCAGTCGAAGGGAGTCGGGTCCAAGCGCACCCACACGCTCTTGGTCTCCGTGTACTCCCGCATGGCCTCCCAGCCGTTCTCGCGCCCGTAGCCCGAGGCCTTGAACCCGCCCCAGGGAGAGGCGGGGGCGATCCGGTGGTGGTCGTTCACCCACACCACGCCGGCCTCGATCCGCCGGGCGACCCGGTGAGCACGCCCCACGTCCCGGGTCCACACGCTGGCCCCGAGGCCGTAGGGGACGTCGTTGGCGATCCGCACCGCCTCGTCCTCGTCCGTGAACCGGAACACGCACACCACGGGCCCGAAGATCTCCTCCTGGGCGATGCGCATCTTGGGGTGCACGTCCACGAACACCGTGGGCTCGTGGTAGAACCCGCGGGCGTAGCTGCCCTCCAGCAACACCCGTCCCCCGTACGCGATGCGGGCCCCTTCTTCCACGCCGCTGCGCACGTAGGCGGCGACCCGTTCTAACTGACGACGGGAGACCAGGGGGCCCAGGTGCGTTTGGGGGTCCAGGGGGTCGCCCACCCGCAGGCTCGCCACCTTCTCCAGGAAGCGCTCCAGGAACGCGTCGTACACCGAGTCGTGCACCAGGACCCGCGCGCCCGCGATGCACGTCTGCCCCTGGCCCACGAACGCCGCGAAGGCAGCCCCGGCCACCGCCTGCGGCAGGTCCGCGTCCTCGAACACCACCACGGGCGCCTTGCCGCCCAGCTCGAAGGTGGTGCGGGCGAGGTGGTCGGCGGCGGCCCGGGCCACAGCCTTCCCGGTCTCGGTGCCACCGGTCAGGTCCACCTTCCGCACCCGGGGGTCGCTCACGAGCGCGGCACCGGTGGGTCCGAAGCCGGTGACCACGTTGTACGCGCCGGGTGCAAATCCGGCTTCCACGGTCAAGCGGGCGAGCTCCAACGCCGACAGCGGGCTCAGCTCGGACGGCTTGTGCACCACCGCGTTGCCGGCCGCGAGCGCCGGGGCGATCTTCTTGGTGGCGATGAGCAGGGGGTGGTTCCACGGGGTGATCTGCGCCACCACGCCGAGCGGCACCCGGACCACGTAGTTGAGCCAGCCCTCACCCACCGGGACCACCTGACCTTCGAGCTTGTCCGTCATCCCCGCGAAGTAGCGGTACCAGGACGGGATGATCCGCAGCTGCGCCCGCATCTCCCGGATCGGCCGGCCGTTGCAAAGGGTCTCAAGCTCTGCCAGACGGTCGGCTTCCCGCTCCAGCAGGTCCGCCAGTCGGTACAGCAGCCGGCCGCGCTGCTCCGGGCCCGTGCGGCCCCACGCGCCCTCCAGCGCTTCGTGTGCGGCGGCCACCGCCTGCGCCACGTCCTCAGGCCCCGCCTCCGCCACCTCCGCCACGAGGCGCTGGTCCGCCGGGTAGCGCACTTCGTAGAACCTGCCGGAGCGGGGCTCGCGGAACTCCCCGCCCCAGAACAGGCCTTGACGGGTCGTGACCTCGGTCGCCATGTCGCCTCCTCACGCCGTGCGCTCGAACACCTCGGGGTTCGCCACGTAGTGCGGCCGTCGGCCGCTCAAGAACTCCAGGATGTTGTCCACCACGATGTGCGCGATCTGCTCCCGGGTGTCCCGGGCCGCGCTGCCGATGTGCGGGGTCAGGACCACGTTGGGCATCTCCTTGAGCGCCGGGGTCACCTCCGGCTCCCGCTCGTACACGTCCAGGGCTGCCCCTGCGATCCGCCCGGCCCGCAGAGCGTCCACCAGCGCCGCCTCGTCCACGATGGGTCCTCGGGCCGTGTTGATGAGGTACGCGGTGGGCTTCATCAGACTCAGCTCCTTCGCCCCGATGAGGTGGTGCGTGCCCGGGTGGTAGCTGGCGTTCACCGCCACGAAGTCGCTCTCGCTCAGCAGCTCCGGCAGCGTCCGGTACTGCACGCCGAGCGCCTCCTCCTCCGCCACGGGCAGGCGGTGGCGCTTAGTGTACACCACGCGCATGCCGAACCCTCGCGCCCGGTACACGGTCCCGCGGCCGATGGTCCCGAGCCCGATGGTCCCCAGGGTCTTGCCGTGGACCTCACCGCCCACGAAGCGTTGAGATTGCGCGCCGGGGAACATGCCCGCCCGCACCGCCCGGTCCGCCTCCACCACCCGCCGCGCCACCGCCAGCAGCAGCGCCCACTGCAGGTCCGCGGTGGTCTCCGCGACGATGTTGGGGATCACGGTCACGGGGATTCCGCGCTCGGTGGCCCGGGCCACGTCCACGTTGGCGGGCACGATGGCGGAACAAGCCAAAAGGCGCAGACTCCGACCCGCGTCGATCACCTCCCGATCCACCCGGTCGTGCAACAGGCAGTACAGCACCTCACACTCCGCCACCTCTTCCAGGAGGCGGGAGCGCGGCAGGATCGTCTCCGAGTCCGGGAACACCCGGACGTCCGCCACCGCCCGCAGGCGTGCGAGGGCCGCCTCCGGCACAGGCTGGGTCACGAACACCTTGGGCTGCATCTCTGTCCCTCCCCGCTTCGCCGCCGTGAAGCGCGCCGGTCACAGGTCTTGGGCCACGCGTACCACCACGCGGCCCACCGCCCTCTCCTGGCGGACGTCCTCGAGCGCCTCGTTGGCCTGCTCCAGGTCCACCACGCGGGAGACCACGGGCTTCAGCGTCCCGGAGGCGACGAGTTCGAGCGCTCGGGCCAGCTCAGGCCGGGTCACGTAGCGGCTACCCACCACCTGAAGTTCACGCAGCACCACCCGGTCCGTCGGTAGCGTGGGGTACTGTTGGGGGTCGGTCACGTAGCCCACCTGCACCAGACGGCCTCCCTTGCGGACGAGCTCCACGGCCAAGGCCGAACCACCCGGGTTGCCCACGCAGTCCACGACCACGTCCGCGCCGCGGCCGCGGGTCAGCCCGCCGACCGCGGCCGGCGCGCCAGCCGGGTCCACCGCGGCGTCCGCGCCCACCGCCCGGGCCGCCTCCAGCGCCGACTCCCGCACGTCCACCGCCACCGCCCGCGCACCCGCCGCGCGGGCCACCTGCATCGCGTACAGCCCCACCCCACCCGCGCCCACTACGGCCACCGTCTCTCCCGCGCGGACCGCCCCACGGGTCACCACCGCGTGGTAGGCGGTGCCGAGTGCGCAGGACACGGTGGCTGCCTGCACCGGGTCCACTCGGGCAGGCACGGGCAGCAAGTGGTCTGCGGGCACAAGGAGGTACTCCTCGAAGCCTCCTGGGCTCGTGAAGCCCACCCAGCCGCGCAGGGCGTCACACAAGTTCTCCTGTCCGTCCACACAGTACGGGCAGCGGCCACAACCCCAGTAGTTGTGCACCACCACCCGCTGGCCCCGTGCCAGCTCGACCCCCGGCCCTGTCTCCGCCACCTCCCCCGACACTTCGTGTCCTGGCACATGGGGCAGGCGCTGCGAGCTGGAGAACGGCATGTGGCCGCCAGCGATCTTGAGGTCGCTGCGGCACACCCCACACGCCAGGACCCGGACGAGCACCTCGCCCGGACCGGGACGGGGTACCTCCAGGTCTACAGGGGCCAGCGGCCTCCCGAACTGAACCACCGCCATGTTGCGCATCCGCGTCCCTCCTCTTTTCGGCCCTACGGCACCACCGCGGCCCGGCCGAGCAGCGTGCCCTGCCGGAGCTTGCTCGCGAGCTCCCCGACGCTTTCCAGCGGCCGCACCTCGGACACCACGGGCTGCACCCGGCCCTGCTGGATCAGCCGCGCGGCCTCCTGCACCTCCCACCGCGACGCGTAGCGGGACCCGAGGATCTCCACCTCGGCCGCCACCAGGCGCGCAGGACTCGCGGAGAACGTCACGTCGCGGAAGGTGGTGAGGACCACCAGACGTCCACGGGGCGCGAGCACGTCCAGGCACGCCTCCATGGTCGTCCGGCTTCCCACCAGGTCCACCGCCACCGTGACCTCGCCGCCTGCGGCTTCCCGCGCCTGCGCCGTCCAGCTGTCTTCCGCCGCGTCCACCGCCTCGAACCCCATGGACCGCAGCGCGGCCAGCTTTTCGGCACCCCGGTCCACGCCCACCACCCGCGCGCCGAACACCCGCGCTACCTGGACCATGTGGATCCCCACGCCCCCGGCGGCGCCGACTACCAGGACGGCGTCCTGAGGCCCGACCCGCGCCCGGCGGCACACGTGGACGGGAGTGGCCACCGCGTCGGGGATGGCGGTGGCCAGCACCGGGTCCACGCCCTGTGGCACGGGCAGGGCGTTGAACGCGGGCAGGACCGCGTACTCCGCGAACCCTCCGTCGGTGGCGACCCCGACCTGGCCCCGCAGGTAGCGGCAGAGCGGCTCGTGCGCCAGGCGGCAGAAGTCGCAGGCCCCGCAGCTGAGGTAGAAGTACGCCATGACCCGCTGCCCGGCCATAGCCGCCTCCTGGCCGCGGCCACACGCCACCACGGTCCCCACGAACTCGTGACCTGGGACACGGGGCAGCTTCTCCGCGTGGACGCGGCTCCGTCCGCCCATGTAGTTCAGCACCGTGAGCCCGACCCCACAGGCTTCCACACGCACCAACACCTCGCCCGGCCCTGGCACAGGGGTGGGGAGCTCCTGCGCCAGGAGGACGTCGCCGTGCTCGCGCAACACCAGGGCCCGCACGGGTTCACCCCAGCAGCGCGGCGTCGTACGGGAGCCGCGACATCACCCGCGAACCGGACTCGGTGACCAGCACCATGTCCTCTAGCCGCACGCCTCCGCCTCCGGGCACGTCCGGGACCCAGATCAGCGGCTCCATCGCGAACACCATCCCCGGTTCCAGGACCACCTCCTCCGCGTCCGGGAACACCTCGCCCACGTACGGCGGCTCGTTGGAGCCCACGCCGATCCCGTGGCCGATGAAGAGGGTCAGGAAGTGCTGCTCCAGCCCGTGCCGCCGGGCCTCCGCGCGGATCCGGTCCGCCACCTCCCGGTTGGTGGCGCCCGGCCGCAGGGCCTCCAGGCCTGCCCGGTTCGCTTCGTACACCGCGCGGTAGACCCGCCGCTGCTCCGCGGAGGGTTCCCCACACACCACGGTGCGGCCCACGTCCGCGAAGTAGCCGTTCCACATGCAGCCGATGTCTACGAACACCAGGTCTCCGTGGCGGACGAGCTTGTCCGTGGCGAGCCGGGTGGGCGGTGACATGTGCTCCCCGGAGGCCACGAAGGGCGTCGTCACGTGCGCGTACTCCCCACCCAGCCGGTAGAGCGTCCGCAGGGCCTCCGCCGCGACTTCGACCTCCCGGACGCCGGGACGGACGGCGTCCAGCGCCGCCTGGGTCACCGCCTCCGCCATAGCCACGGCCTCCTCGATGAGCGCCACCTCGTCGGGGAGCTTCACCCGCCGGGCCCGCTGCATCACCCGGTCCCCGTCGGCCCACCGCACCTCCGGCATTTTCTCCCGCAGCGCTTCGTGCAGGACGAAGCTGGCCAGGTCCGTGCCCACCCGAGCCCGGAGCAGGCCCCGGGCCTGGAACACCGGCCGGAGGATGTGGTCTACGAAGTACCCCACCAACCCTGCTTCCTCCAGGATGGGAATGGGGCGGACATCCTGGACCCACGGCATGGTGGCCCGCGCGCGGTCGCAGTCCCCTCCCGAGACGAACAGCACCACCTCGTGTCCGGTCAGTAGGGCGCCGTTCAGCAGCCCACTCTTTCCCGCGAGGAGCTGGGGGCGCAAGCTGGTCAAGTAGCGGACGTTCTCGTCCTTCCACACCAGGAGGGCCTCGAGCCCTGCCGCGGCCATGGCCTCCCGGGCTCGGGCGAGCCGACCCGCGCGCAGGGCGGCGAAGTCCACGCGCTGCTCGTAGTCCACCGCGAAGGGCCCGCGGGCCCACCGGTCTCCCACCGCCGCCTCCTGAACCTAGTCGCGCGCCTTGGCCGAACCCACGGGCGCTTCAAGCAGCGCGAGGATCTCGTCCACGGGCAGGACCCAGCCGAGGCAGCGGGCCACGTTCTGCAGCCCGAAGGCGTGCAGGTCCTCGCCGTACATGCTGGCCACCGCGTCCTGCGCCACCACCACCCTCAGGTCGCGGTTGAAGGCGTCGAAAGCCGTACACAGCACGCAGGTGTTGGTGTTGATCCCCGCCAGCACCACGGTCTCGACCCCGTGGGTCCGCAGGAGGAACTCCAGGTCGGTGCCGTAGAAGGCCGACAGCCGCTTCTTCGTGCGGATCACGTAGTCCGTGGGCTCCGGGCCCAGCTCCGGCAGGATCTCCGTCTGCGGGCTACCCTCCAGGTTGTGGCCGGCGATGGTGCTGCGCCGCCCGGGGATCAGGCTCTGTTTGGCCGCTTCCACCGCCCGCCAGAAGGGGTTGGTCATGCTCTCCGCGCCGGGGTACGGGAGGCGGCGGTGGGTCATGACCACGTGTACCACCATCACGCCCGCAGCTCGCGCGCCGCGCACGAGCCGCGCCAGGGCCTCGCGCACCCCGGGCGCGTCCTCCGGCGCCACGGGCATGGTGGCCACCGCGAGGTCGAGGTGGCCGCGGTGTGCGTCCACGAGGACCACCGCGGTGCGCTTGGGGTCGATGGCCAGCTGCGCCCGCAGCGCGCGCAGCATGTCCGAACGGTCCACCGGCTGCATCACCGTTCCCTCCTTTCCTCCGCCGCCTCGACCGGCTGCGCCGGGCGTGCGGCCCCGCCGTCCGGCCAGGTCAGGGCCTGGGCAGCCCGCGGGTGCTGCACTTCCTCGAACAGGGTGGGCCGGTCCGTGAACAACAGGAGCCGGAAGACCTCCGGGCGGTTGTAGTGGCCCGCGTAGTCGTGCACCAGCTTGGCGGAGATGACCTCGCCCAGATCCAGGTCCGCCACCAGCAGCGTCTCCTCGTCGCCCGCGGGGCCGGTCACCACGTTGCCGTGAGGGTCCACGATCACCGACCCGCCGCAGACGCCGGGCCGGGCCAGGAACTCCGCGTCCTCCGCGGACGAGGGCAGCCGTTCCCGCATCTCCGGTCCGATGGTGCCCGCGGCGCTCAGCACGAAGGCGTTGGTGCGGTAGCCCATGGCGCGGCTGGCCATGAGGATGACGTCCCGCATGCCGTGCTCGTTCTTCGAGAAGTGGTTGGGCCAGCTCACCGCGATGATCCGCGCGCCCTGCGCGGCCAGGGCGAACACCGCCAACGGGTTGCTGGCCTCCCCGCAGATCAGGCCGCCCACGGGCCCGAACTCCGTGGGCACCGTCCGCAGGGTGTCCCCGAACCCCGGCGCGTGCACCAGCCGCTCCCCCACCGTGGGCATCACCTTCTGGTGCTTGCCCAGCAAGGCGCCGTCTGGCCCGAAGAACAACTGCGTGTTGTGCAAGAGCCCGGGGTTGCGGGCGTGCCGCTCGCAGACGCCCATGACCAGGTACACGCGGTGCCGCGCTGCGGCGTCCGCCAGCGCCTCGGTGGTGGGGCTGGGGACCGGGACCGCGTTTTCCACCAGCTCCCGCGCCATCCGCAGGCTCTCGCGGCTCGTGGCGGCGTGGAAGTGGTACCAGACGGGGTGGGCGGGGATGAAGCCCTCCGGGAACACCACGAACCGCGCGCCCGCCTCTGCCGCCCGGGCGATCCACTCCAGCGCCTTCGCCAGCGACCGCTCCCGGTCGAGGAAGACGGGGGCGGCCTGCACCACTGCCGCGCGGACCACGGGCATCCGGTCTCCCACTCCGCTCACCTCCTTAGGCCCGTTCCTGGCCGCCCAGGTGGGCGGCCAGGAACGGCACGATCTCCCCGTGCGCGACGGAGAGGTTGTCCCACTGCACGTGGGCGCTCCCGCCCTCCTCCAGGTCGAGCGGCTCCCACACCCGGCCGTCGGCCAGCAGGCGCTCCCGGGCTTCCCGCACGAGGCCACGCGGCACCAGCGGCTGAGGCCCACGGGCCTCAAAACTCGGCGCGTCGGGCAGCCGGGTCCGGCGCACCTCCAGCACGTCGCGGAAGCCTCGGGTGACCAGGAGGCCGGGGCGCGCTCCGCAGCGTTCCAGCAGCGTGTTGAGCGCGAGCGTGGACCCGACGCCGCAGTACGTCACCGTAGACCCCTCCGCCCCCGCCTCTTCCAGCAGCTCCGCCACACCCCGGATCACGCCGGCAGCGGGGTCGGCCCCGGACCGCGGGCGTCCTCCACACCCACGCCTCCCCGCCCGTCTCGTCCACAAGCGCGAGGTCGGTGAAAGTGCCGCCCACGTCCACGCCCAGCCGCCGCACCGAAGCCCTCCACACCCCCTACGGGCTGCAGTGTCGGCAGGGTGGGAAGTCCCGGCTGTAGACGGGCTGGCGCAGGAACTGTTGCGGGTCGTACCGCCAGAACTGGGACACCCGCTCGTACGTGAAAATCACGGTGTTCTGCAGGATCCCGCCCCGGCGCTCCACCCGCCGGATGTAGATGTTCTGGATGGGGTTCCCGTAGGCGTCCATGCTGATGGGCCCCCGCGGCGCGTCCGAAACCCCCACCCGGCGCAGGGCCGCCAGGAACTCCTCCTTGCCCTCCACGTTGCCCCGCAGCTGGACCAGCGCCTCGTAGATCAGGCGGGCGGCAGTGTAGCAGTTCTCCGAGTAGTACGAGGGCGGCCGCTGAAACTTCCGGGCGTACGCGGCGGCGAACGCCCGGTTCTGCGGCGTGTTCAGCGCTGCACTGTAGTGCAGCGGGGTCACGATGTCTAGCGCCTCGTCCCCCATCTGGTACAGCACGTGCTCGTCCGTCAGCGTCCCGCCCCCGATGAGCGGGATCCGCCCCTTCAGCCCGAAGTCCCGGTACTGGGCCAAGAACCGCAGCGCGTCCGCACCGGAGAAGACCGCGAACACCGCGTCCACGTCGCGGCGGATCTGCGACAGGTACGGCCCGTAGTCCGGGGCCCCGATGGGCGGCCACAGCTTCTGTACGATCTGCCCGCCGAGCTCCTCGAAGCTCCGGTGGAACCCACCCACTACTTCGTGGCCGAAGGCGAAGTCGAATCCGATGGTCGCCACCCGGCGGTAGCGGGTGTTCCGGAACACCCAGTCCGCAAACGGGTGGGACGGCTGGCTGCTGGTCCACCCCAGCCGCACGATGAACGGGGTTCGGCGCCGCTGCGTCAGGTCGTCCGCGGACACGATGGGGTAGATGGTGGGGACGCGAGCCTCGTTCACGTAGTCCACCAGCGCAAGCCCCGTCGCCGCACTGAGCGGCCCCACGATCATGTGCACGCGGTCCTGGCCGACGAGCTTGCGGGCCTTGGTCAGGGTGTTGGCGGGCACCCCGGCGTCGTCCTCGACGATGATCTCCACCCGCCGGCCCGCCACGGCGTTGCCTCTCTCCTCCCAGAACATCTGGAAGCCGTTCACCATGTCCCGGCCGTTGGCGGCGAACACGCCCGTGGTAGGGGCGATGAAGCCGATGCGGATGGGCTCCCGGGCCTGAGGCGCGGCCGAAGTCCACGGCACCGCCAGAAGGACAACCACTGCCAGAGCGACCCACACCCGTGTTCTCATCGTCGTCCCTCCTCCGTCAAAGTTTCACTGCATGCACACGTTCTGGCTCGCAATCCCCCCTTTCCGGGCTCCGCGCGGGCTAGACCCCCAGGTACCGCTGCCGTACGTCTTCGGCCTCGCGCAGCTCGTCCGCGCGTCCTTCAAACACCACCGTGCCCTTGCTTATCACGTACACGTAGTCCGCGAGCCGGAGGGCCAGCGGCAGGTTCTGCTCCACCATGAGGATCGAGAGGCCCCGTTCCTTCAGCTGCAGCAACGCGTGCGCCAGCTCCAGCACCAGCTTGGGGGCCAGTCCCTCTGACGGCTCGTCCATGAGGAGCAGGGTGGGGTTCGTCATGAGGGCACGGCCGATGGCCAGCATCTGCTGCTCGCCGCCGCTCAGCTTCGCGCCCCGGTGCCGCGCCCGCTCCCGCAGCCGGGGGAACACCTCGTACACGCGGTCCAGGGTCCATCCGTTCTTCCCGCGCGCCGCCACGGTAAGGTTTTCCTCCACGTTCAGCGACGGGAAGATGCGCCGTCCCTGCGGGACGAGCCCGATCCCCAGGCGTGCGATCCGGTGACTGGGCCAGCGGGTGACGTCCTCCCCGTGCACCCACACGCGCCCTGAGCGCGGCGGGGTAAACCCCACCACGCTGCGGATCAAGGTGGTCTTGCCCACCCCATTGCGGCCGAGGACCGTGACCAGCTGGCCGGAGGCGACGCGCAGGCTCACACCCTGCAGGACGTAGCTGTCCCCGTAGTACGTGTGGACGTCTTCCACCCGCAGGGCTTCGCTCACAGCTCACCCACCCCCAGGTAGATGGCCTGCACGTCGGGGTTCCCCCGCACCTCGTCCACAGTCCCCTCGGCCAGCACCCGGCCGAAGTGCAAGACGGTGATGCGCTGCGCCACCTGGAAGGCAACGTCCATGTCGTGCTCGATCAACAGCACCGTGATCTTCGGGTCGAGGCCCCGGACGATGCGGGTCACCGCGTGCGTCTCCGCGGGCGACAGCCCGGCGGTGGGCTCGTCCAGAAGCAAGAGCCGCGGCTGGCCGGCCAGCGCCAGCACGATCTCCAGCTGCCGCTGCTCGCCGTAAGACAGGCTGCCGATGGGCCAGTCCCGCTTGTCCCACAGCCCGAACGCCTCCAGCAGCGCCCGCGCCTCGTCCAGGACTTCCCGGTGCCGCAGGGCGGGCCGGAAGGGGTCGTACTTCTGAGGCCGCAGCCCGAAGGTGGCGAGCAGCGCGTTCTCCAGCACCGACAGCCGGGGGAACAGGTTCGTCACCTGGTAGGTCCGGCCGATGCCGAGGCCGATCCGGCGGTACGGGGGCAGGCGGGTGACGTCACGGCCGAACAGGACGATGCGGCCGCCGCTGGCCGGCACCTCGCCGCTCAGCAGGTGGAAGAGGGTGGTCTTGCCGGCGCCGTTGGGCCCGATGATGGCCCGCCGCTCCCCTTCCAAGACCTCCAGGTCCACGCCGTCCACAGCCCGCAGGCCGCCGTAATGCTTGCGCAACCCTTCGGTCCGCAGACACACGACACTCATCGCTGCACCACCGGCTGCTTGCCCGCCTCCGCGGGCGCTCCCTCGGCTGCGCGTGCCCGCCTCCGGGTCCGCTGCCACACGGCGCGGGCTCCGCCCGCCACCCCTTGCGGCGCGTACAGGACCGTGAGCACGAACACCACGCCGAGGATCAGCATCCACCGCTGGGTGTACGCACTCACCAGGTTGCGCAGGAACACCACGATGCCGGCGCCCACCAGCGGCCCGAACAGGGTGCCGGCGCCGCCCAGGATGACCATGAGCACCGCCTCCGCGCTCGCGGCGATGTGCAGGTCGGGCGGGCTCACGAACCGGTTGTAGAAGGCGTACAGGGTCCCCGCGAACCCCGCGAAGGCGCCGGCCACCACGAAGGCCACGTACCGGTGCAGCCACGTGTTGTACCCGAGCATCCGCATCCGCCCTTCGCTCTCGCGGATCCCCCGCAGGGCCAGGCCGAAGGGCGACTGTACCAGCCGGTACAGGAGGAAGGCGGCGAGACCGAAGGCCAGAAGGACGAAGTAGTAGTAGTTGCGCGGGTCCGCCAGGGACCAGGGCAGGCCCAGGTCCAGGGGCGGGATCCCCGGGAGCCCGTTGTCGCCGCCGGTCACGGACGACCAGCGGTACGCGAGGCCCCACGTGCCCATCCCGAGCGCGAGGGTGATGATCAAGAAGTACA
>BEII01000012.1 GCA_002898935.1 bacterium HR32 | reverse complement strand
CAGCGCTTACCACCTACTCCTTGGCGGGAAAAACCGGCACTGCGCACCGGGCCGGGGGCGGGGGATACCTTAGAGGGGCGTACACTGCTACTTTCGCGTTGTAGTGCCGCACCACACCCGTCCACCGCGGGTCCGTTTTCCACTCCCGCTCCAGGGCGGCCGCTTCCCGCTCCACGCGCTCCCGCATGTCCACGGGCAGCCTCACGAAGCGTCCGGCAGCGCGGCCAGCTCGGTTTCCAGTTCGCCGAGGGCGGCGCACGCGCCGCAGTAAGCCGTCCCTTCCGGCGTGTACGCGCAGGCCGGGCAGCAGGGCGCCCCGCACCCCTGGCACGTCCACGCTTCAAACCACCGCACGTCCCGACCGCACCAACACGTGGCCATGGCGCCTCACCTCGGCCTCAGTGTCCCCCGCCGGCAGGGCCGGCCTCCACAGGCCGGCGGCGAACGGTCGCAGCGGCCGGGTGGTTGGTTCAAAAACGCTGATGAACAGCCGGGCCGAGGCGGGCTTTAGATAAACAAACCTGATCGAACCGGAGTTCGCCTGGGGTTCAGAGGTGCAGGAGGAGTTTGAGCATGCGGGCTGCCGACCGGCTCACCGGGATCTCGGTCCCGCGGCCGTCGTCCAGGCGGAGCAGCAAGGTCCCCGAGAAGTACGGGTGCACCTCCCGCACCGCGTCCAGGTTCACCACGTAGCTGCGATGCACGCGGAGGAACTGGGTGCTCGGCAGCCGGCGCAGGAGCTGTGCGACGTTACAGCGGGCCTCCAGGGTCCCCTGCCGGGTGACCACCTTGCAGGTCTCGCCCTGCGCCTGCACGTACAGGATGTCCTGCGGGTCCACCAGCACCGCGTGGTCCGCCGTCGGTACGGCGACCCGCGAGGGGGCCTCAGGTTCCTCCTCCAACAGCCGGTCCAGCGTCCGGCGCAGCCGCTCGGGGTCCACGGGCTTGAGCAGGTAGTCGAAGGCAGCGGCCTCGAACGCCTCCAGGGCGTAATCCTCGAAGCCGGAGACCAGCACCACCCGCGGACGGCGCGGTAGGCCGCTCAGGCTGCGCAGCAGGTCCAGGCCCGAAAGCCCGGGCATGCGGATGTCCAGGAACAGCGCGTCCACGGGTCCCTGGCGGAGGCGGTCGAGTGCCGCCTCCGCGGAGTCCACCGCCTCCACGTCCTCGCAGCCTGCCTCCCGCAGCAGCGCCTGCAGGTAACCCCGGGCTTCAGGGTCGTCGTCCGCCACGAGCAGCCGGAGCCGTCGGCTCACACCGCCCCCTCGAATCGCCGGGGCACGCGCACGGTCACCCGGGTCCCCTTCCCCTCCTCACTCTCCACCCGCAGCCCGCACGACTCCCCGTAGATGGCCTGCAGCCGCCGCTGGACGTTGAACAGCCCGACACCCAGGCCCGAGCCGACCCCGCGCTGGGTCACCACGTCTAGCCGCGGCTTGGGGATGCCCACCCCGTCGTCCTCCACCACCAACAGCAGGGCGTCGCCCTGCGCGTGGGCCCGCACCCGGACCGTGCCGACCCCGGTCTTGGGCTCCACCCCGTGGACCACGGCGTTCTCCACCAGCGGCTGCAGGGTCAGGACCGGGACGAGGCAATCCAGGAGGTCCTGGGGAACCTCCACGGTAGCCTGCAGCCGAGAGCCCAAGCGCGCCCGCTCGATGGCCAGGTACTGGTCCACGTACCAGAGCTCCTCCTCCAGGGTGCAGAACTCGCCGTGGGCTCGCAGCGCGTGCCGCAAGAACTCCGCGAAGTCCGTGAGCAACCGCCGGGCCCGGTCCGGGTCCCGGCCCACCACCGCCGCCACGGAGTGCAGGGTGTTGAACACGAAGTGCGGCGAGATCTCCGCCCGCAGCGCGCGCAACTCCTCCCGGGTCAGGCGATCCACCTCCGCTTCCAGCAGGGCGATCTCCAGTTGGGCCCCCAGCAGGTCGCCCACCAGGGCCGCGCCCTCCACCGCGTCCGGGGCGAACGGACGGCCGTCGGTCCGGTAGAACTTGATGGCGGCGGGCACCATCCCCCGCACCCGCATCGGGACCACGAGGGCTGCGGTGAGCGGGCAGGCAGGGTGCGGGCAGCCGATCTCCTCCCGGGCGGTGGCCACTTGTACCTGGCCGGTCCGCAGCACCCGCTTGGTGAACTCCGTGGTGACCGGCTGACCCGGCTGGTGGTGGTCCTCACCAGCTCCGACGAACGCCAGGACCTGCGCCCGCCCCACCAGGGCCACCGCGTCCGCCTCCAAGGCGTCCCGGAGCATGCGGGCCACTTCCGCGGCCGCCTCGTGGGTGAGACCCCGGCGGAAGGCGTCGCGGGCACGCCGGCTCGTCTGCACCAGCCGCTGGACCGTGGAGACGAGCACCGCCCGGTGGAGGCCGTCCATCGCCTTTGGCATCGCAGGTGCTCCCCAGACAGCTCCAGCATACCGCGCGGCAGGGTCTCGGTGGTCCACGGTTTTTCAATCCACGGAACCGATGACCGTCCGCACAGGAGGACCGGGGCCCGGGCGAGAAAGAGGGAGCGATGGCCACGGGAGAGGACGAGCGGACCTTCGGGTTCGAGAAGTTCAGCAGCCACCCGTTCTTCCGGGAGGTGAACCGGTGGCTGGTGGAGCGCGCGGGCATCCGCCCCGGACACGTGGTGGTGGACTTGGGCTGTGGCCCGGGGGCCGTGACCGAGCTGATCTTGGAGCACGTGGACGCGCGCGCAGGCGGTGTGGTGTACGCCGTGGACCCCTCTCCGTCCGCCCTGGAGGTGGCTCGGCAGCGGGTGCGCTCTGCGGTGGTGCGGTTCCTGGAGGGGACGGCGGAGCGCCTGAGCCAGCTGGTGCCCGCCGCGGACGTGGTCCTGTTCTGTAACGCCATCCACCTCGTCCACGACAAGCTGGCGGTGGTTCGGGAGGCCATGGCGGTGCTGCGGCCCGGGGGGGTCTTCGCGTTCAACACCACCTTCTTCGAGGGTGCCTACCCGGCGGAGACCCTGCGCTTCTACAAGCTGTGGATGCTCCGGGCCGTCCGCCACCTGCGGGATCGGGGCATGGACGTGGCCCGCGGCGTCAAGGCCACGGCCATGCGGTGGCTTTCGGCCAGCGAGTACGAGGCGCTGCTGCGCAGCGCGGGTTTTGCGGAGGTAGCCACCTACCTCCAGCAGCAGCAGCTGTCCCGGCAGAGCCTGGAGGACATCAGCGAGTTCTCGCTGTTCATCGAAGGGGCGCTGCCGGGGGTCCCGTTGCGCGAGGCGTGCGAGGCACTGCAGGTGGGGGTCCGGCAGGCGTTCGCCGAGCTCGGCCTACACACCGTGCCCCGCAACTGGCTACAGGTGATCGCGCGGCGCCCCTAGACGGTCCCCATCGCTCCGCGATCGGTGGAGACCCCGGTCCTTCCGGCTGAAAGGTTTCGCAGACCAGCGCCCACACCCGCACCCGCGCCGTGAACGGCTCCGGCTCTCGAGCAGAGGAGGCGTCGCGGAGTCTGTGGCGGCGGCTTCAGCCGATGACGCGGACGTTGGAGGCCTGGGGGCCCTTCTGGCCCTGGGTGACCTCGAACTCCACCTTCTGCCCTTCCTGGAGGTTGCGGTACCCCTCGCCAACGATGGCGCTGTAGTGGACGAACACGTCCTTGCTGCCGTCGTCCGGGGTGATGAACCCGTACCCCTTCTCCGGGCTGAACCACTTGACGGTCCCTCTCGGCATCCCTGTTCCTCCGTTCCGTTCCTTCCCGCGGGTGCGCGGGACAGGCCAATGATCGGCCACCGCTCGGGCTTTGTCAACCGGCGCGCGGCAGGGGGAGCCTAGGGTTCTGGGCGAAGCAAACGCCCATGACCACCCCTCTGGTGTACGGCCCGGAGTGCCGCCGCTACGACTTCGGCCCGGGCCACCCGCTCAACTCCCTCCGGCTGGAGCTCACCGTGGAGCTCGTGCGCGAAGCGGGGCTGTTGCCGGACGGGGCGCTGGTCCCGCCCCGCCAAGCCACGGACGAGGAACTGGCGTGGGTGCACAGCCGCGAGTACGTGGAAGCGGTCCGGGCTCTGAGCGAGCGGCCGGACCACCCCTTGCTCCGCGACCGCTACGGGTTCGGGCCGGGCGACAACCCTCCGTTCCGGGGCATGCACGAGGCCGCGGCCACCATCGCGGGCGGCGCCCTGGTGGCTGCGGCGGGCATCGCGGAAGGCCGCTTCCTGCACGCCTTCCACCTCTCCGGGGGGCTTCACCACGCCCTGCGGGCGCAGGCCAGCGGGTTCTGCGTCTACAACGACGTGGCCCTGGCGTGCGAGTTCTTCCGCCGCCGGCGCTGGCGGGTGCTGTACGTCGACGCGGACGCCCACCACGGCGATGGCGTGCAGGCGTTGTTCTACGACACCGATCAGGTCCTCACCCTCTCCCTACACGAGAGCGGCCGGTACCTGTTCCCCGGGACCGGGTTCCCGGAAGAGCTCGGGGAGGGTCAGGGCTACGGCTACAGCGTGAACGTGCCGCTGCTGCCCGGCACAGACGACGCCTCGTGGGTGGAGTGCTTCGAGGCCGTGGTGCCCGCGGTGGCACGGGCCTTCCGGCCGGACGTGGTGGTGACCCAGCACGGCTGCGACACCCACCGGCGCGACCCCCTCACGGACCTCAGCTGCACCCTCCACACCGTGGAGCACTTCGCGCGCCGGATGCACGAGCTGAGCCACGAACTGTGCGGGGGCCGCTGGCTTGCGACCGGCGGAGGAGGTTACGACGTGTGGGCAACCGTGCCCAGGGCCTGGACCCTGGTCTACGGCTGCGTTGCGCACCGGCCAGTGCCGGACGAAGTCCCTCAGGCCTGGGTGGAGCGCTGGGAACCTCGCGCCCCCCACGCCCTGCCCCGGCGGATGCGGGAGGAGCCGGCCGCGGACGCGCCTGAGGCCGTCCGGGCCGCCAACCGGCGGGTGGCACAAGCGGTGCGGGACCGAGTGCTGCCGATCTTGGAGGGGCCGAGGTGAGGCCGGTGGTGTGGCTGGAGGCCACGGAGGCGGGGTGGGAAGCCTTCCGCTACGCCCTCGAGATGGCGCGGGCCCGGGGTGTCGGCCTGCTGGTGGTGTGCGGACCGGGCGTGGCCCCGGAAGCCTCAGAGCGCGCCGTGGCGGAGGGCGCGCAGCAGGGGGTCGCGGTGGAGGTCCGGTGTGTGGAGCCGGGAGGTCGGGTCGAACTGGAGGTTTGCCGCGCAGGGGAGGAGGAGGGCGCAGAAGTGGTGGTGGCCGCGCACCGCACCGCCACCCGCAAGGTGGTGCTGGGAGAGGCGATCACGTGGCTGCTCGTGAACGCGCCGGGGCCTGTGGTCGTGTACCGGTCGCCGCGGGAGCCGTGAGGTGACGGCGCGCTTCCAGGACCGCCGTGGCCGGACGGTGGAGGTGCGACCGTACCGGCCCGAGGATCGGGAATCGCTGCTCCAGATGTACCGCACCTTCGACCCCGCCCACCGCGCCCAGGGGATCCCACCCCTCCACCCCTTGCGCCTCGTGGAGTGGGTGGACCTGCTGACCCGGGAGGGCTTGAACGTGGTGGCGATCCACGCAGGGCGGGTGGTGGGGCACGCGGTCCTCATGCCCGAGCGGGACGGCGCCTACGAGCTCGCCATCTTCGTCCACCAGGACTACCAGGGCGCGGGGATCGGCGCCCGGCTCATCGAGGCGGTGCTGCAGGTGGGCCGCGAGCGCGGGGTGCGGCGCGTGTGGCTCACGGTGGAACCGTGGAACACCCGCGCCATCGCCGCGTACCGGCGGGCGGGCTTCCGCAGGACCGCCGCGGACCCGTGGGAGGAAGTGTGGGAGTTGACGCTGGACGCACCGACGGATCAGTCCTGCGGGTCGTAGCGGACCAGGAGGAGCGAGGGCACCGCACGCTGAGAACCCTGGGGACGGTTCACCACCTCGCCGCCCACCACGAGGGTGGACGACCCTCCGCCGTCCAGGTTCACCGCATCCTGTGCCCCGAGCTCCACCAGGGTGCGGGCCAGTTCTGGCAGGGTCATGCCGGTGGAGTCGCCGCGGGACGCTTCGACGGCCACCAGGAGGAGCTTGGGGTGGGCCGTGAGCGCCACCGCAGAGCGTGCCGCGCGGCGGCCGTACAGCGACGGGCGGAACCCCTCCCAGCGATAGGGCACGTACACGCGTCCCTCGCGGACGAGCCGGGGGCCGCCGCCGAGGGCGTGCGCCACCCCCGGCGGGTCTAGCGCTGCCCGGAACTCCGCGGGCGTGTCGGGGCGCATCGTCTCCCGTACGCGGTGACGGCTGGAGGCGGGGCTCGCCACCACGAAGCCGTCGGGCGGGATGGGGACACGGCCTGACGCCGTGGACACCACCCGTCCGCGGCGTACCACCACCGCGAGCGGGTGCGGAGGCGTCAGGGGGCCGTACTCGGGCGTGTACACCGCGGCCCCACCCACGCGGGGCGGGCGGTTGACCGCGGAGACCGGCAGCCGCGCCGTCGGGGTTTCGATCCAGCCTCTCCACCGGACGGGGCCGATGTAAGGCCGGCCGTCCTTGAGGATCGCGAAGGCACTGCGGCGCGGGATGGGGGCGGAGACAAGGCGCCCGTCCACCACGAGGACCCCGAGGGGCTGCCCGTTGCGGGGCGCGAAGAATCCGCCGTTGATGGCCGCCACCCCGCCGAGCCGCGTGGTGGCCTCTGCAGCAGGCTCCCGGTCCTTGACCGTCCCCGCGCCCAGGGCCACCCGGACGGACAGCCGCGGGTCCTTCAGGTCTACCGTCACCACGTGCACGCGGGCGGAGCCCGCTCCGGTGGCCCACCGCAGCTTGCGGTACGCCACGCTGGGTGGCAGCCGGACGCGGGCGCGCCAGGCCGGGAGGACGGCGAGGCGGAGCTTGTGCGGCTCGGCGCGACGGAACACCTTGTACCGCACCGGCCCGCGCACCCACACGGTGAACCGCACCACCCCCGGGTACAGCGTTTGCTGGCTCCACGCGAGCACAGGCCCCACCCGTACGGGCTCCCAGTGGGTCGGAGCACCGACCAGGGGCCACACGTCCAGGATCAGGAGCCCGGGGACGGAAGCCACGCGGTGGCGCAGGGGCTCGTCGCTGTGCACGACGAGGCTTGAGGCGCCGGAGGAGTGGACCCAGCCCGCGTCCAGTAGGCGCGCGCCCTTCGGGGCGAAGGCGGAAGCGAGCCCGCAGGAGAAGACGAGCAGCGCCGTGGACCCCGCGACCGCGCTTCGAAGCATGCCACGTCTCCGGGTGGCCGTCGGACTAGGCTTCGCCCTGGCCCCCGTGCTTCCTTCCCGGAGCAAAGCACGGGCCACGGGCTGAGGAGGGGCGCTAACGTCCCAGCCGGTGGTACTCGGGGTTGGGGTGCCAGCCGAGGGCGTTCGCCAGCCGGTTGGTGAAGTTGAACATGGCGGCCACCTGGGCGATGTCGAAGACATCCTCGTCCGACCACCCCGCAGCCCGCAGGGCTTCCACGTCCGCCTCGGTCATGCGGTGGGGCTCGGTGGTCAGCTTGGCGGCGAAGTCCAGCATGGCCCGGTCCCGGGGGGCGAGGTCTGCGTGGCGGTAGTCCGTGGCCAGGGTGTCGGCCAGGACGGGGTCCTCCGTGAGGATGCGCAGGGCGGCCCCGTGGCTCGTGCTGCAGTAGTGGCAGCGGTTCAGGCTGGAGACCACCACCGCGATCATCTCACGCTGCACCTTCGTGAGGTTCGACGGACCCCGCATGAGGTAGTCGTAGTATTGCCACCAGCGCAGGCAGTGCTCGGGCCGCAGGCTGAAGATCCGGAAGACGTTGGGGAACACCCCGACCTTCTCCACCGACGGCCGCCCCAGCTCCCGCACGGCCTCCGGGATCTCCCGGTCCTCAGGGACCCGCACCCACGCCAGCCGTACGCGCTCGGTGCTCACCTCCGCCCCTCCTCGTAGAGGCGGTCGGTCTTGGCTGCCATCACGAAGTCGTTCCGGTGCAACCCGCGGATCTTGTGGGTCCACCAGCTCACGGTCACCCGACCCCACTCCGTGAGCAAGGCGGGGTGGTGGCCTTCCCGTTCTGCCAGCTCGCCCACCTGGTTGGTGAACCGCAGGGCCGACGCAAAGTCCGGGAAGGGGAAGGTGCGCTCCAGGCGGAGGACGCCGTCCCGCTCCACCACGTTCCAAGCCGGGATCTCCCGCCGGAGCGCTTCGCTCTCCTCCTGGGCCAGGGGCAGCTCTCCGCCGCGGCAGGGGACGCACCGACCCTCAGCAAGACCCATGATGCCCTCCCCTTGGGTGGTCGTACCCGACGTCTAGGGTAGCACGGGTCAGGCTGGGGGGCTTCAGGGAGGGGTCAGCACCACGGTGGGCCCTGCCTGGCCTCGATCCCGCGCCGCGCGGGCCACGACCCGCCCGCGCAGGCTGTACCACATCCGAATGCGCAGGACGCGGGCGAGGCCCGCGTGCGCCTGCGGGGGCTGGAACACGCGGCTCGTGGCGATTTCCGAGACACCCTCGAAGAACCACAGCCAGTCCTTCCGGTCCGGCGGCATGGCGCGCACGCCGTCCATGCGCACGTGGACGTCCGCCTCCCGGCCCGCGGCGGCCAGCACCACGGAGGTGACGGTCCCGACTCCGATGAAGGACTCGATGAGGTTGCGGATGGCGGCGGTGGTGGACGGAAGGGCCTCCGCCGCCAGGTTCCAGACGAGAAGGCCGACGGACGCGAGGACCCAGATCCGCCTGCGGTCCACCCCAAAACCCCTCCCACCCGGAGTTTCGCGGGCGGGCGGCTCTTCCCTGCCCGCCCGAGGAAGCGCGCGGGAATAGACGCAGACTATCCGACGCATAGCGGCGATTGATTTCGGGCCGAGGAGACCGTGTGCTAGCATGAGATGCGCGAGGCGCTGTCGAGGGCGGCAGCGCCTATTCTCGCCGCGACGCGAGGAGTGCGAAGGGGGAGGCCGTGCGAACCAACCGCCTGAAGCTGTTGGTGGGCGGCGTGCAGCTCCGCGACGGGGTCACCACGGTCACCGACATCTTGGGGAAGATCTTCACCCGCGCGGGCCTGTTTGCCGTGGCCATGGAGAAGGGGTACGCGTCCACCATCTACGGGGCGCACCAGTTCGACCCCATGCTGGTGACCGAAGAACCCGCCACGTCCTACGGGGACCCCGAGGTGGACATCCTCGTGGCCCTGGACTACGACAGCAACCCCGACGCTCCGGAGCAGCCCAACCGCGACACGGTGCTGCGCCACGGTGCGTCCCTGCGGGATGGCGGAATCCTCCTCTACGACTCCTCCACGGGAGAGATCCCCACGGACCGCCTGGAGGCACGAGGGGTCAAGGTGTTCCCCATCCCGGCGCGCAAGATCGCACAGAGCGAGCTCAAGCGCGAGGTGGTCAAGAACGTCCTGATGACCGGGGCGTTGTTCCGGCTGGTGGAGTTCGACGGCGACGAGGCGTACCTCACCCAGCTGTTGGAGGAGCGCTTCCTGCGCAAGGGTCGCGAGGTGGTGGACCTGAACCTGCAGGCGGCGCGCCGGGGGCGCGAGGAGGTGGAGCGGATCCTCCAGGCCAAGGGCTACCGCCTGGAGCTGCGGCTGGAGCCCCGACCCGGCCGGCCGCGGGCGGTGTACATCTCCGGCAACGAGTGCCTGGGCCTGGGCGCCATCGCGGGCGGGGTGCGGTTCTACGCGGGCTACCCCATCACCCCGGCCAGCAGCATCCTGGAGTTCATGGAACAGTGGCTGCCCAAGTACGGCGGCCGGGCCCTGCAGGGGCAGAACGAACGGGAGAGCATCCGGGCCGCCATCGGCGCGGCCCTGGCCGGGGTGCGGTCCATGGTGGGGAGCTCGGGGCCAGGGATCTCCCTCAAGGTGGAGGAGATCGGGGTCAGCGGGGCCACGGAGACCCCGGTGATCCTGGTGGACGCCCAGCGCGCCGGGCCGTCCACGGGGATGCCCACCCGCCCGGAGCAGGGCGACCTGAACCTGGTGGTGGGTGGGGGACACGGCGACTTCCCCCGCATCGTGCTGGCCCCGGGCACCATCGAGGAGTGCTACACGCTGATGCTGGAGGCGTGCGAGCTGTCGGACAAGTACCAGTGCCCGGTGTTCTTCCTCACGGACCTGAACCTGTCGGAGGGCAAGAAGACTGTCCTGGAAGACGTGTTCCAGCGGCGGAAGGTGCAGCGACACGGCGTGGTGCGGGAGGAGGACGTGCGGGGCCGGCCGTACCGGCGGTTCGAGCTGACGCCGTCTGGGATCTCGCCCCGCAGCGTGCCGGGGACCCCGGGCGCCATCGTGAAGGTAAGCGGGGCGGAGCACGACGAGTTCGGCTTCGTCTCCATCGACCCCCGCAAGCGGGCGGCCATGATGGAGAAGCGCATGCGCAAGCTGGAGACGTACCTGCGGGAGGACTGGAAGCCGCCGCAGGTGTTCGGCTCCGTGCGCGGCAACCCGGTCCTGGTGGGCTGGGGGAACACCCGCCCCGTGCTGGAGGAGGCGCGGCTCGTGCTGCAGTCCCGGGGGGTTCCGGTGGCCCTGGTCCACTTCACCCACGTGTTCCCCCTGCACCGGGAAAGGCTAGAGGCGCTGTTCGCGGACGCGGGGCCTGTGGTGGTGGTGGAGCAGAACTTCACCGGCCAGTTCGCGGACCTGTTGCAGCGGGAGCTACGGATCGCCACCCGCCGGGTGAACAAGTACAACGGCGTCCCCCTGCACCCCACAGAGGTGGCGGACGCCGTGGTCCAGGCCCTGGAGCGGGAGGGTGCGGTGGTACGCATCGGCGGCGCGGTGCCGGTACCCGTGGAGGTGGGCCGGAATGAACACGAAGGGGATTAAGCTCTGGGACGAGAACGCGGTCCCTAAGCACCGGATCCAGTGGTGCCCGGGCTGCGGGGACTTCGGCGTGCTGGCGGCGCTCAAGCAGGCCCTCACCGAGCTGGAGATCGTCCCCCACGAACTGCTGCTCGTCGGCGGGATCGGGTGCTCCGGCCAGATCCGCAACTACTTGAACGGCAACGCCTTCCACGGGACCCACGGCGGCGCCCTGGCCTACGCCCTGGGTGCGAAGATGGCCAACCCCGAGCTGGAGGTCATCTGCCTGGCGGGCGACGGCGACACCCTGGCCATCGGGATCGAGAACTTCGTACACGTGTGCCGGCGCGACCCCGACCTGGTTTTGCTGGTCATGAACAACGGCGTCTACGGGCTCACCAAGGGCCAGGACTCGCCCACCGCGGGGCTCGGCAAGGAGGTCCGGGTGTTCCGGGAGGAGCACCCGCCCATGGTGGACCCCCTCCTGCTGGCCCTGGCCAGCGAGGCCACCTTCGTGGCCCAGTCCTTCAGCGGGGACGTGAAGCACACGGCGCGCATGATCGTGGAGGCCATCCAACACCCCGGGTTCGCCTTCATCAACGACTTCTCGCCCTGCGTCACCTACAACCGGTTCAATACCTACGACTGGTTCCGGGAGCACGTGGAGTACGTACCCCCAGACCACGACCCGCAGGACAAGGACGCCGCGTGGCGGTTGGTGCGGGACTTCGCGCGGCGGGGCAAGGTACCCCTCGGGGTCGTGTACCGGAACCCGCGGGCCAAAGAACCCCACGGCCGGCTGCCCATGTGGGAGGACGAGCTCGCCGCCGTGGACCTAGAACCCGTGCTGGCCACCTACCGGTAGCGGGAGACCCAGCAGCCTAGCCCGGAAGCCCACGGGCCGGAGGGCACCGGCTCGGTCTAGTGGGCGGCGCAGCTGCAGGCCCCGCCGCAGCAACCTCCACCGCCCTGGACCGGCCGCGGAGCCGCCACGAGGGAGACCAGCCGGCGGACCTGTGGAGACCCGCACCGCTCACAGGCCACGGAGTCCGCTTCGGCGTAGGTGGAAAGCCGCTCGAACTGCTGGCCGCAGTCCCTGCACACGTACTCGTACAGCGGCATGGACCTTCCTCCCTTCACGTTCCATGATAGCAGCGGGAGGGTTCGGGCGGTGGAAGCGCGGGAGGTCCAGATCCCCGCAGCGGGGCGGGCGCTCGCCGGTGAGCTCGTGCGTCCCGACCACCCAGTGGGGGTGGTGGTGTTCGCGCACGGCAGCGGCAGCAGCCGCTTCAGCCCGCGAAACCGGTTTGTGGCCCAGAGGCTGCAGGAGGCGGGGTTCGCCACCCTCCTGCTGGACCTGTTGACCGCCGAAGAGGAAGACGAGGACCGACGCACCGGCCGCCTGCGGTTCGACGTGGCGCTGCTGGCGCGCCGGCTGCTGGCCGCGGTGGTGTGGGCTGCGGAGCAGCCGTCCCTGCGGGGGCTGCGCGTGGGGCTGTTCGGTGCGAGCACCGGTGCCGCGGCGGCGCTGCGCGTGGCCGCGGACGCACCGGAGCGTGTGGCCGCGGTGGTCTGCCGGGGCGGGAGGCCGGACCTGGCCCGCGACGACCTGCCCCGGGTACGGGCGCCGACCCTGCTGGTGGTCGGTGGCGCGGACGAGCCGGTGCTTCGCCTCAACGAGGAGGCGCTCGGGCTTCTGCGCTGCGAGAAGCAGCTCGCAGTCATACCCGGGGCTGGCCACCTATTCGAGGAACCGGGCGCCCTCGACGAGGTGGCCAACCTGGCCGTGGACTGGTTCGCGCGCTACGTCACCCCCGGCGGGACAGGCTCCTAGTGTCCTGAGTTAGAAATATGTTGCATTATTCTCTGCCGACCCCTATGGTGGGTGAAAGCCTCACCGGGAGGTTTCACCCGATGCCGCGCGGACGT
>BEII01000011.1 GCA_002898935.1 bacterium HR32 | reverse complement strand
ACCCCGGTATCTCTTCTCGCCTCAGGAAACTCTGGGCGGGGCGGGCGGATTTCTCCCCCCGCGGCCCGCTTCCGCGCTCCGTGGGGACCCCTCCCTCCGGGTCGGGGCGGGCGGATTTGAACCGCCGACCTCAGCGTCCCGAACGCTGCGCGCTAGCCAAGCTGCGCCACGCCCCGCAACACCAGCGTACCACGCCTTAGGCGCCTTCTTTCCCCTCGTCCCGGCCGCCTTCCGCGGGAGGCGCGGGCTCGCTCCCTTCCTCCGTGCCACGGACCGCCTGACGCAGCACGTCCCCGGCCACAGAGCCGATGGTAAACCCGCTGCGCTCCTGCGCCTGCTGGTACTGCGCCAGCTCCTCCCGCTCCCGCTGCTGGCGCAGCCGCCGCACGCTCACCACCATGCGCCGGTCCTCGGGCTTGATCTCGGTGACCACCGCCTCCACCGCGGTGCCCACCTGGACCAGCTCCTCGATCTTCTGCCCGCGCCGTTCCGCCACTTCGCCCACGGGGAGGAAGGCGTCCACGTCCCGCAGCCGCACGAAGGCTCCAGACGGCGCCAGCCGCACCACCTTGCCCCGCACCACGTCTCCCTCGCGGTAGCGGGAGCGGATGTCCACCCAGGGGTCCGGGAGCACCTGCTTGAGGCTCAGGCTGATCTTGCCGGCGGCGGGGTCCACCCGAATCACGCGCAGCCGGAGGGTCTGACCCCGGCGCACCGCCTCGGACGGGTGCTTGATGTACGTCCACGCCATCTCGCTGATGGGCAGGAGGGCGTCCACGCCCCCGAGGTCGACGAAGACCCCGAAGTCTGTGATCCGCCGCACCACCCCCTCCACCTCGTCCCCCTCCCGCAGCGTCCGGAACAGCTCCTCCTTCCGGCGCGCCCGCTCTTCCTCCACCGCCTGCTTGTGGGAGAGGATGACGCGGTTGCGCTCCCGGTCGATCTCGATCACCTTCAGGGGCACGCTCTCGCCCACCAAGTTCTCGAACCGGCGGCCCCGGACCCGGGTCAGGTCGATGTGCGAGCCGGGGACGAAGCCCCGCAGGCCCACGTCCACCACCACGCCGCCCTTCACCCGGTCCACCACCATGGCGTGCAGGATGTGTCCCTCCCGCAGGGCCGTCTCCAGCCGCTCCCAGGCACGCTGCACGTCCGCCCGCCGCTTGCTGAGGAGGATGCTCCCCTCTTCCTGCTCCACCCGCATGACGTAGACGTCGATCTGCTCACCCACCCGCAGGTCGGTGGGCGACTCCCCGGGGCGGAACTCGCGGACGGGGATGAGCCCCTCGGACTTCGCGCCCACGTCCACCAGCACGCCCTCGCTGTCCACGCGCACCACGGTGCCACGGACGATCTGGCGCTCCTGGAGCTCCGGGAACGCGTTCTCCATGGTGACTTCGTCGCCCGGTGTCCGCGCTTCCTCGGACATGGCTCCTCCCCGACTCGAGCTTGCGAACGCGACAAAAAAGGGCGTTTCCGCCCGGGTGCTCCGCCATTATACCCGCGCGGCCCGCGGGGGGGCAAGGCGCTGTGCTGGGTCACAGCGACCAGTAGGGGGCCAGTGCGCGTCGCACCTGACGCACCCGCTCCCGCACCGCGGTGTACGGGAGCTCGCCGGGCCGGCCCGCCGGCTGCTCGGGCCTCTCGCCGCACAGGGCCCGAACCACGGACACCACGGATGCACAGAGGGCGGCGAGGTCGTAGCCACCCTCCAGCACCAGGCTCAGGCGTCCAGCGCACCAGCGGCCTGCGGCCTCCTGTAGCAGCCTCGCGAGCCGCGCGTAGCCCCACTCCGACAACTGCATGCGGCCCAGGGGGTCCAGGTGGTGCGCGTCGAACCCCGCGCTCACCAGGACGAACTCCGGCACCCACGCGTCTCCCAGAGGGAGGACCACTTCCTCGAACACCGTGCGGGACCCTTCGTCGCCCACCCCTGCGGGCAGGGGCACGTTCACCACGAGCCCCTCCCCGTCGCCCTCGCCCCTTTCGTCCAGCGACCCGGTCCCGGGGTACCAACCTTCTTGGTGCAGGGAGACGAACAGCACGCGCCCGTCGCGCCAGAACACCTCCTGGGTCCCGTTGCCATGGTGCACGTCCCAGTCCAGGATCAGCACCCGCTCCAACCCCAGGTGCTCCACCAGCCAGCGCGCAGCCACCGCCACGTGGTTCACCAAACAGAACCCCATGGCGCGGTCCGGGCCCGCGTGGTGTCCCGGCGGCCGGACGAGTGCGAACGCCGCCCCGCACCGGCCGGAGGCCACCGCTTCCACCGCGGCCACGGACGCCCCCGCGGCCGCGAGGGCTGCCGGCCACGAGCCTTCCACCGCGTACGTGTCTGGGTCCAGCCAGGTCCCTAGACCTCGCGCCGCCCGCCGCAAGCGGTCCAAGTGGCCCCGGGTGTGCACGAGCTCCAAAATCTCCGGCTCGGCCGGCGGGGGCTCCGCGCGCTGCGCGCCTTCCACCTCCGCGCGGCGGAGCGCCTCGTCCACCGCGC
The DNA here is from genome assembly GCA_002898935.1 of bacterium HR32. Lineage (GTDB taxonomy): Bacteria > Sysuimicrobiota > Sysuimicrobiia > Sysuimicrobiales > Sysuimicrobiaceae > Tepidifontimicrobium. The sequence goes on along the minus strand of BEII01000011.1, from coordinate 10,493 downwards.
GCAGTCGCTCGGGGCGCTCGGGGTGCGGGCGCGGAGGGACGTGTCGCAGGCAGTCCGGGTGGCTGAGGAGGAGGACGCTCACGCCCGCGTGGGCCGTGCCGCGGACACGGCGTTCCGTAGGGCCGCAAGCCCTGCGGCGATCCCCTCCGGGTGCTGGTAGACGGAGTGGCCCGCCACGAGCACGGTGGCCCCTGCTTCCACCGCGAGGGGTGCCGTGCGGGCGTCCACGCCGCCGTCCACCTCGAGCTCGAAGGTGGCCCCTCGTGCGCCGCGGAGAGCCCGGATCCGTCGGACCTTGTCCAGCATGCCCGCGAGGAACGCTTGGCCTCCGAACCCCGGGTCCACGGTCATGACGACTACGGTGTCCACGTCCGCGAGCACCCACTCCACGGCCTCCGGAGGCGTGTGCGGGTTCAACGCGACCCCGGGCGAAGCCCCCAGGTCCCGGATCCGGGCCAGAGTGCGGTGCAGGTGCGGGCAGGCCTCCACGTGCACGGAAATCCGGTCCGCCCCCGACTCCCGGAAAGGCCGGATCAACGGATCCGGGTCTGCGACCATCAGGTGCACGTCCAGCGGCAACTGGGTGTAGCGGCGGATGGCTTCGACCACCACAGGGCCTATGGTGAGGTTCGGGACGAAGCGTCCGTCCATCACGTCCACGTGGATCCAGTCCGCGCCCGCCTCTTCCGCCTGCGCCACCTGGTCGCCAAGACGCGCGAAGTCTGCGGACAGCACCGAGGGCGCGATGCGGATCACGGCCGCACCTCCTGGAGGAACCGGCCGTCCACGTACACCTGGACGATGGCGTACCCTTCCACCTCCACCACCTGCACCACGCGCTCGCCTGGCGTGTGGGCTCGCCGGTAAGCGTTGCGGACCCCGCGGGCGTCGATGACCACGATCCGCACTTCCCCCGCTGCGCCCGCAGGTACGGTCACCTCCACCCGGACGCGCCGCGTGCGCTCGCCGGAGTTCTCCACCGTGGCCCGCACCGCAGGCGCGGGGGCCGCCTCCGCGGTGGGCTCCGGTGCGGGCTCCACAGGCGAGGCGGGGGCCGGGGCCGGCGGTGCCTGGGTGGGTGCCGGCGCGGGCCGCACCGCAATCCGCACCGCCATCCGCTGGCTGCGCCGGACCCGCACGCCCGCCTCCGGTTCCTGTTCCGCCACCCGCCCCGGCTCTGAGTCTTCCCTCGGCACGTAGCCGATCCGGTCCAGGGCGAGCCCTACCCGGTGGAGCACCGCCCTCGCCTCTTCCAGCGTCAGGCCCACCAGGTTCGGGACCGTGACCAGTTCCGGCCCGCGGCTCACCACCAACCGCACCTCCGTACCTCTGGGAAGCGAGCTGCCCGGCGCGGGTTCCTGCGACACCACGGTCCCCCGAGGCGCCTGATCGTCGAAGTCTTCCTGGACCGCCCCTACCCGAAGCCGGGCCTGTTCGAGCAGCAACCTGGCCTCGGTCAGGGTGCGGCGGGTCACGTCCGGCACCACCACCAGCTCCGCGCCCTGGCTCGTGATCACCGTGATCCAGCGCCCTTCGCGCACCCGGTGGCCCGGCGGGGGGTCCTGGTCCGCCACCGTGTTCTGCGGGTAGCGGTCGCTGTACTGCTCGCCGCCCACGACGACCTGCAAGCGCAGCTGGCTCGCAAGCGCCTGCACCTCCGGCAAGGGCCGGCCCCGGAAGTCCGGAACCACCACCTCGCCTACGTTCACATAGTCCTGCAGCGCCCACCAGCCTGCGGCCATCCCCCCTGCCAGGACGGCCAGGACGACCGCGGCCAGGACCACGGGCGAAGGCCGGGGCCAGGTCCGCGCGGCTCGGCGGTGTGCGCTGCGCGGCGGGGCGAGCAGCACCGTGGGGCCGTCGCGCCAGTGCTCCGCCCGCCGCTCCAGGTCCTCCCGCATCTCCGCCGCCGAGGCGTACCGGTCCTCCGGCCGCTTCGCCAGGGCGCGGCGGATGACGCCCTCCAGCCACACAGGCACGTCCGGGTTGACCTGCTTGGGTGGCGGTGGCTCGTCGTACAGGTGCTTGAGCGCCACCGCGATGGGCGAGTCGCCGTCGAAGGGCAGCCGGCCGGTGACCATCTCGTAGAGCACGCAGCCCAACGCGTACAGGTCGGAGGCGGTGGTCACGGGGTCCCCCCGCGCCTGTTCCGGGGAGAGGTAGTGCACCGAGCCCAGGACGGTGCCGGTCTCCGTGATGGTGGCGGAGCTCAGGGCGCGGGCGATCCCGAAGTCCGTCACCCGGACCTCTCCGCTCTCGGTGAGCAGGATGTTCTGCGGCTTGATGTCGCGGTGCACGATCCCCTGACCGTGGGCGTACTCCAGGGCGGCGCACACCTCCGCCGCCACCTGCGCGGCCCGCTCCGGCGGCAGCGGCCCACACCTGCGGAGGTGCGCCTTCAGGTCCTCCCCGTGCACGTACTCCATGACGATGAAACGCACATCCCCGTCCTGTCCGCTGTCGAGCACGCGGACCACGTTGGGGTGCACGAGGGAGGCGGCGGCCTGCGCTTCCCGCTGGAAGCGCTCCACGAACTCCCGGTCGTACGCGTAGGGCTCCCGTAGGACCTTGACGGCCACCACCGCGCCGTCCCGCAGCCTTCGCGCGCGGAAGACGGTGGCCATCCCGCCCTGGCCCACGCTGGCTTCCAGCGCGTACTGGCCCGCGAGAACCGCGCCCGTCACCACCGCCACCGTGTGGCCTCCTTACACCCGCTGCGCCTACCGTACCACGCGCAGGGCTCGCAGGAAGAGCATCCGTGCCGCCCGCGCGGCCGCCTCCGCGTCCCCGTGCTCCACCACCACGGCTACGGCCAGCCGGGGAGAACTACGCGGCCCGAAGCCCACAAACCAACCCGGGCGGCCCGGGCCGCCGTCCGCCAGGCCGGCCACGGAGAACTCCCCTCCCGCCGTACCCGCGGGTGATCGGGTAGCCTCCTGGAGGGCCGCCTGGATCCCCCGCGCCACCTGCACCGCCAGGATCCGGGTCGGCGGCGGTACCTGCCCCCGCTCCAGGTCCTGTCCGCCCACGGGCCGCAGCGCCGCCACGAAGTGCGGGCGTGGTCGCTCCCCGCCTCGGGCCAGGGTGGCCGCCACCAGCGCCAGCTGGAGCGGGGACGCCAGGACCCCCTCTCCAGTCCCGAGGCGGCGCAGCCGCGCCGCGTCCAGGTCCTTGGGCTGCGGCAGCTGGCCTGCGGTCGCCGCCGGCTCCACGGGCGGAGGCGTCCCCAGCCCGAACGCCTCCGCAACCTCGCGTAGGGTGGCCGCGCCCACCTGCTCGACCAGGCCCTCGAAGGCCCTGTCGCAGGGCACCGACAGCGCCTGGCGCCACCGGACCTCCTTGTGGGCTTCAGGCCGGGACGCGCACGGCGCCGGACCGTCTAGCGTCACCACTCCCCGGCTCAGCGCCGCCGCCAGCACCACCAGCCGGAACGTGATCCCGGGCGGGTAGGCACCGAGCAGCGCGCGGTCCAGCAGGGGTGAGCCAGGCGCCCGCTGCAGCTGCGCCCACGTTTCCTCAAGACGGTTCGGGTCGAACCCGGGTCGGCTCACGGACGCCAGCACTCCACCGGTCCGCACGTCCAGCACCACCACCGCCCCCGCGCTGGCGCCAAGAGCCTTCCAGGCCCAAGCCTGGACCTGGGCGTCCAGGGTCGTGAGCACGTCCAGGCCACGCCGCCGACCGGTGAGGCGCCGCTCGAGCTCCCGCCACGGCGTCACCTCTCCCACCCCTAAGAGTTCCGCGTCCAGGGCGGCTTCCAAACCCGTCTTGCCCAGCCGCAGGCTACGGTAGCCCACCGGGTGTCCGAACACTTCCCCGTGCGGATAGACCCTTTGGGCGCGGCCGTCCCGCCAGACCGTCACGGCCAGCGGGCGGCCCCTTCGGTCCAGCACAGCCCCCCGCGCCACGCGCTCCTCGGCGAGCAGCAGCCGAGGGTTGCGCGGGTCGTGTGCGAGGTCCGGGCCACGGACCACCTGCCAGTACGCGGCCCAGGCGGCCAGCAGGGCCGCCGCGGCCAAATTCAGCGCCCCAAGCTTTCGGAGCCGGGACTTCACCGCCCCCCCGCCCGGTGCGAGACGCCGAGGGCAAGCCCCAGCAGCGCCAGGTGTCCTACGATCCACGAACCGCCGTAGCTCAAGAACGGCAACGGCAGGCCCACGAGCGGCAACAGCCGGACGTTGCCCGCTGCCACCACGAAGGCCTGGGCCCCCACCGCGACGGCCACACCCGCCGCCACGAGCCGCGGGAAAGTCTCCGACGCACTGATGGCTGCCTTCAGGACGCGGGCCGTCCACACGGCGTACAGCGTGAGGACCGCCAGGATCCCCGCGAACCCCCACTCCTCCCCGACCGCCACCAGCGTCAGGTCGGTGTGCGCGGCGGGTACCAGGTCCGGGTGACCCGCGCCCGGGCCAGCTCCGAACAGCCCCCCGCTCGCCAGGGCGAAGGTGGCCTGCAGGGTCTGGTAGCCACCGCCCGCTGGGTCGCTCCACGGGTCCAGCCAGCCCTGCACGCGGGGCGTGAGGTGCGGCAGCAAGGGGTGCGCAACCAGCACGACCGCCCCGAAGACCGCCGCCACCACCGCCAAAGGCTTCGCCTGGCCTGTGGCCACGTACGCGACACCGAGGGTCGTGACGAGTACGGTGGCGGCCCCGCCCACGTCGCGCTGCACGAGGAGCAGCAGCACACCGGCTGCCACCATGGCCCCTACGAACGCGCGTCGCTCGCGTGCGAGCTGAAAGGCGCAGAACACCACAAGGAATACCACCGCCAGGCCCAGGGGTTGGAACGCCACGACCCCGAGGTCCACCAGAGGCGGCGCCAACTCCCCGCCGCCCGGCAGGAAGGGAGGCAAAGCAACCAGCACCAAGAACGCCGCACCCCAAAGCGGCCCCGCACCTTCCCCCGCACGGGCTCGGGCGACCCAGTGGGCACTCGCCACCATCGCCACCAGCCCCGCGCACACCGCGGTGGCTTGCCGCGCGGCCAGATCGGGCGAGAGCCGGTACAACGTCGCAAGCCCCACGCTCAGGAGCGCAGCGGTGAGCGGAAGGAGGAGCCGGTCTGGGCGAAAACCGGAGCGCAGGAGGGCCAGTTCCACCGCCGGCACGCTGAGCAGGGCGACGAGGGGGTAGGTGAGGGCCCAGGGGGCCTCCCGAGGCCCGCGGGCGGCGTGGACCAGCCCCACAGCGCCCATGCCGAAGGCCAGGACGAGCCCGTACAGGCCAAGTTGGCGTCTCAAGACCACGTCTCCCCGCAGGCCGGCGACACGAACCGCAGCACGGTGGCGCCTAGCCGGATACGGTCTCCGTCGGCCAGGGGCGCTGGGGCCTCCAACCTGCGGCCGTTGAGGAAGCTGCCGGCCTTAGACCCCAGGTCCTCCACCCAAAAGCCCGTCCCTCGCAAGACCAGCCGCAGGTGCTGGTCCTCCGCCTGCGGGTCCGGCACGACCACCGTACTGGGCGCGGACCGACCCACCACCGCGCCCGACCGCACGAGGAACACGTGGCCGGGCGGGAGTCCGGGCGCGGCTTCCTCCACGACCAGCGCCGCCACAGCACCCTCCCGCTCGGCGCGGCCCAGGTCCTCGTCCAGCGCCCGCACCACGCGGTACAGGAACAGGAACAGGGCGGCGAGCACCACGTACCGCAGGGGCTGGAAGAACAGCTCGCTCATGGCGCCTCCACGTACTCCAGCACCACGCCTCCGAGCTGGATGCGGTCGCCGTGTTGAAGGCGGCAGCGCTGCACCCTCTGGCCGTTCACGAAGGTCCCGTTTGTGGATCCGAGATCCACCACCTCGGTGCCCGAGGCGTCCCGCTCCACGCGGAGGTGCTCCCGGGACACCCTGGGGTCCGGGAGCATGAGGTCGCAGCCCTCCCGCCGGCCCACGGTGTGCACCGCACGGTGGAGCACGAGCACCGACCCCTGGCCCGGACCCTCGACCACGCGGAGCAGCGCGGGGGCCGCGCCCACGCGGTACACGCGGGTCTGGTCCTCTGCGGACGCCACCCCGGTTTCCCTCACCGTGCCGCCGCCTGGGACGCCGGGACACGGCGCGGTGTCCTGCCCGGCGTGTGAGCCTCCCGCAGCTGGCCGCAGGCGGCCAGGATGTCCGCCCCTCGTTCCACGCGGACCGTGGTGGGCAAGCCGGCCTCGCGCAGGGCGGCCGCGAAGCGGCGCACGCGGTCCGGCTGCGGCCTTCGGTAGGGAAGGCCGGGCACCGGGTTCCACGGGATGAGGTTCACGTGCGCCCGCAGGCCTCGCAGGAGCTTACCCAAACGGCGCGCGTGGTGGACCTCGTCGTTGACGCCCTCCAGCAGCACGTACTCGAACGTCACACGCCTCCCCGTCCTCTGGGCGTAGCGCGTGCAGGCCCGCAGCAGCTCGTCCAGCGGGTAGCGGGCAGCGATGGGGACGAGGGACTGGCGCAGTTCGTCGTCCGGCGCGTGCAGGGACACCGCGAGGGTGAAGCCCACCCGGAGCTCCGCGAGACGGAGGATCTGGGGCACGAGCCCCACCGTGGAGACCGTGATCCGCCGCATCCCCACCCCCAGGCCGTAGGGCGCGTTCAGCAGCCGCACCGCCCGCAGGGTGGCCTCCAGGTTCGCCAGCGGCTCCCCCATGCCCATGAACACCACGTGCGTGACCCGCTCGCCGGTCTCGTGCTGCATGGCGTGCACCTGGTCGGTGATCTCGCCCGCGGTGAGGTTGCGCCCCAGCCCTGCGAGCCCCGTGGCGCAGAAGGTGCACGCCATGGCGCAGCCCACCTGGGTGGACACGCACGCGCTGCGGCGGCCGTCCGCGTACCGCATCCACACGCTCTCCACCGTACTGCCGTCCGGGCAGGCCAGCAGGAACTTGGTGGTGGACCCGTCCGCGGAGGTGGTGGACCGGACGACCCGGAGGGTGGTGAGGCGGGAAGTTTCTGCGAGCCTCCTGCGCAGGTCCGCGGGCAGGTCGGTCATGGCCTGGAAGTCGCGCGCCCCGCGTCCGTGCACCCAGCGGGCCAGTTGGCGGCCGCGGTAGCGCATCTCACCCAGCTCTGCGACCCACGACTCCAGCTCGTCCTGGAGGAGGCCGCGCAGGTCCGGTCGGTCGCTCATCGGCGGCGGAGCCTCGCCACGAAGTAGCCGTCCGTGCCGTGCCGGTGCGGGAACAGCCTCAGGCAGCCGTCCGCCGCAGACCACAGCTGCCCGCCCCGCCACGGTACGGCGAAGGGCTCGGGCGCGTACTCGCCCGTGGCCAGCAACCATTCTACGACGGCCTCGCCCTCCTCCGGCTCGGTGGAGCAGACGCTGTACACCACCACCCCGCCCGGCCGCGCCGCCCGCGCGGCTCCCGCCAGGATCTCCCGCTGTTGGGCCGCAGCCGCCACGAGGTCCTGGGGCCCTACCCGCCAGCGGATCTCCGGTCTGCGTCGGACTACTCCGATCCCGGTGCACGGCGCGTCCACCAGCACCCGGTCCGCGCCCCGCACGTCCAGGTTCCTGGCGTCCACCACCCGCGCCTCCACGCACCTGGCCCCGTAGCGCTCGACCCTACGGCGCAGCGCCTCCACCTTGCGCGGGCTGACGTCGCAGGCCACCACGCGGCCACGGTCTCCCATGAGGGCCGCCAGGTGTGTCGCCTTGCCACCCGGGGCCGCGCACGCGTCCACCACCAGCTCGTCCGGCTGGGGGTCCACCGCGCGGGCCACCACCATGGCGGCCTCGTCCTGCGGGCTGATGCGCCCCTCGGCCTCGAGCCGCAGGCGGGCCTCCAGGCCCTCGTGGACGTGCAGGGACTCCGGCAGCGAGCCGGGCTCCACCTGCGCGCCGGCTTGCTGCAACGCCAACACGACCTCCTCGGGCCGCGCCCGCAAGGTGTTCACCCGCACGTGGGCGGGCGGAGGCAGGTTGTTGGCCTCGCACAGCCGGCTCGCCTCCTCCAGCCCCCACCGCTGCACCCACCGCCTGACGAGCCAGAGGGGATGGCTGGTACGCACCGCGAGGGCGTGGTCGTCGGCCTCCGGGGGCGGCGCCTCGCCCTCGCGCACCAGGCGCCGGAGGACGGCGTTCACCAAGGCCGCGGTCCCCGCGTGGCCCACCCGCTTGGTGAGCTCCACGCTGGAACTCACCGCCACGGCCGGCGACACCCGCTGGAGGAACAGGACCTGGTAGGCGCCCAAACGCAGCGCCTGCCGCACAGGCAGCGGCAGCCGGTCCACGGGCCGACCCAGCAGGTGCTCGAGGGTCCAGTCCAGCCGGGCGCGCCACCTGAGGACGCCCAGGGCCAGCTCGCTGGCGAGCTCTGCTTCGCCGCGCGGAAGGCCCCACCGAGGCAGGCTCCGGCTCAGGAGGACGTTCGCGAACGCACCCTCCCCTTCCACCCGCACGAGGATCCACAGCGCGGCCTCCCGGCCGGTGCGCACCGGCCCGAAGACGCCGTGGGCCGCGCGGCTGCGCGGCCCACGGCGCCCTGCTGCTTGCGGGGACTTCACTCCCGGGACATGTTGCGGATGGCCACGAGCCGCAGTAGCTCCACGATGGCGCTGGCCGCCGCCGCCACGTACGTGAGCGCGGCCGCGCCCAGCACCGCCCGCACCCCGTCCAACTCCCGCGGGGTCACGAGGCCGTTGGCCTGCAACGCCAGCACCGCCCGGCGGCTTGCGTCGAACTCTACGGGCAGGGTGACCAGCGTGAACGCCACCACGCCCAGGAACAACAGGATCCCGAGGTCCATCAGCAGTCCGCCGGTCTGGCCGAGGAACATCCCGATCACGAACAGCCAGATGCCGAGCTGAGACCCGATCCCGGCTACGGGCACGATGGCGTTGCGGACCGCCAGAGGGGCGTAGTTCTCCCGGTGCTGCAGGGCGTGCCCGGCCTCGTGGGCCGCCACCCCCAGGGCGGCCACCGACGCGGTACCGTACACCTCCGGCGAAAGCCGCAGGGTCCGCGTGCGGGGGTCGTAGTGGTCGGACAGCATGCCGCGCACAGGCTCGATCCGCACGTCCCGGAGCCCCGCGGCCTCCAGGATCCGCGCGGCAGCCTCCGCCCCGGTCAGGCCCACGCCCGCGGGCACGCGGCTGTACCGTTGGAAGGTCCCCATGACCCGGAACTGGGCCCACAGGGCGAACCCGAAGGCCAGCAGCGCAAGCCAGAACAATGGTCCCCCGTAAAACATCATCGCGGACACCTCCGCCAGGAATTGTACCAGGAAATCGCGCAGCGATCCTGGCGGTGGTCTACCCGAGCCGCTCCCCGACCTGGACACGGTAGCCACGGGCGTAGTCGGAGGCAGGCATCCTCCGGCCCGAGGCGGGCTGGACCTCCAGGACCTCCACCGCTCCAGAACCTGTGGCGACGACGAAGCCGTCCGGCGTGAGCCGCAACACTTGGCCCGGCGGGCCCTCCCCGTCGGTGATCCGCACCCGCCAGAGGCGCAGCGGCACGCCTCGGTGGAGGGTATGCGCCACGGGCCAGGGGTCCATGGCCCGCACGTGTCGCTCCACGACCTCCGCGGGCTGGTCCCAGCGGATCCGGCCGTCTTCCTTCGTGAGCCTGCCGCAGTAGGTGGCCTCGGAAGGGTCCTGTGGCCGCGCCGTCACCTGGCCCCGCTCGAGCGCGTCCAGGACTTCCACCAGCAGCCCTGCGCCCTCCTGGCTCAGGCGCTCCAGCAACGTTCCTGCGGTGTCGTCGGGCCGTATGGGGACGTCTCGCTGTCCCAGGATGTCGCCTGCGTCCAGCTCCTCGGTGACCCGCACTACGCTCACGCCGGTTACCGGATCGCCGCTGAGGAGCGCGGCCTGCACCGGTGAGGCGCCTCGGTGGCGGGGCAGGCGCGAGGGGTGGAGGTTTACGCAGCCGTGCCGCGGGAGGGCAAGGAGCCAGCCGGGCAGGAGCTTGCCGTACGCCACCACCGCGCCCACGTCGGGCTGGAGCCGCCCCAGCTCCTCCCGCACGTCCCGCAGGCGTTCGGGTTGCAGCACGCGCAGGCCGAGCTCGCGGGCGCGCACGGCCACCGGGGGCGGCGTGGGCCTCCGGCCCCGACCTGCGGGGCGGTCCGGCTGGGTCACCACCGCCACCACCTCGTGCCGGGTGGCCAGGGCCTCCAGCGAAGGCACGGCGAAGCGAGGCGTCCCGAAGAACAGGACCCGCATCCGCTAGACGGCTCCCGCCGCCCCCGCGCGGCGACCGGTTGCCGCGTCCCGGCCGGCAGCCGTCACGCCTTCCGTGGGCCCCGCCTCGTCAGCCGACCACCTCGCCCACGAGCTCGGCTTCGTCGGCGCGGTGGATCTGGTCTGGGCCCTCCACGCGGTCTGTGATGAGGACTCCGTCCAGGTGGTCCACCTCGTGCTGGAAGATGCGGGCGAGCCAGCCCTCGGCGTGCACGGTCACCCGGTGGCCTCGCCGGTTCTTCCCGCGGACCACGACACGGGCAGCCCGCCACACGTCGCAGAGAACACCCGGCAGCGACAGACACCCTTCCCGGCCCAGCTCCCTTCCTTCG
>BEII01000010.1 GCA_002898935.1 bacterium HR32 | reverse complement strand
CTCTGAGGCCATCGAGCGCACCTTCGAGCATCAGTCCATGAAGGACCTGAACCTGAAGGAGCTCCTGCGCCAGTTCGAGGAGACCAAGATGGAGTTCATCCAGGGCAAGATCGCCCTCATCGTGGAGCGCATCGTGCCCACCCAGTTCTTCGAGTACGGCCAGAACCTCTACCGGAACTACCTGGACGCGGTGAGCCGGCACGTATTGGGGGAGCCCCTGGCGGAGCGGGAGAAGGAGCTGCTGGACGAGGTGTAAGGTAGCCGCATCGCGAAGCGTCAGATCAGCCGACAGGGGCGCCTGGCCTTCGAGACCGTGCTCGTGGAGCGCAAGGAAGAGCTCGTGAGTCTGCCCTACACGGAAAACGAACACCTGCGGGGGGCCATCAACGAGGTGGTGTTCAACAAGATCAAGAACTGCCTGCGCCTGTACGACAAGACGGAGGACCTGGACCCCACCAGCCGGGAGCTGCTGGAGGTGCTGCACCGGAGCGCGGTCACGGAGCACGGGTACTGCGAGGTGTGCGCCCGGAGCCTCTTCCGCATCCTGGGGCGGAGCGTGTGAGGCATGCGGATCCACCGAGGGCGGATCGCCCAGCACAAGCACGACACCCTGCTCCGGGAGTACCTGAAGCAGAACCTCCACGAGCTGATCCAGCAGAAGGAGCTGGTCGCGGAGGGGAAGGTGAAGACGCAGCTGTCCACCCTGGACCTGCCGACCCTCCGGTACGGGGACGACGAGGCGTACCTGGCGCAGGGCGGGGGGAGCGGGAGCGGCGCGGGGGAGGAAGGGGCCCAGCCCGTGGGGGGGCTCTTGGGCGGGGACCACCACGGGCCTGAGATCCGGGTGGAGCTGGACTTCGACGAGTTCGTGAGGCTGGCGCAGGAGGTGCTGCTGGACGAGGTCCAGCTACCGGCCTTGCAGCGTCCGCCCCGGGGCGGGGAGGTGGAGACGGAGGACCTGCCGGAGCTGGACGACCTGGACCGGATGGGGCTCGCCGCGGACCTGAACCTGGAGGAGACCTTGGTGGCGAGCCTACTGCGGAACGTGCGGGAGCGGGGGGTGGCGGACTACGACGTGGACCTCCGTCAGGACGGGTGGTACTTCGTGGAGGACCCCTCGGCCAGCCGGAACCACCGGTCCCTGGAGGTGTACGTGCTGGACATCTCGGGTTCCATGCGGGGGGACTACCTGGCTCTGGTCCGGAAGACCATCTTCCTCCTCTGGTACGCCCTGGAGCGGCGTTACCCCACCAACCTCCGGCGGTACGTGGTGTTCCAGGACGTGGCGGAGGAGAAGACCCGGGAGGAGTTCTTCTCCGTGGAGTCCAGCGGCGGTACGCACATCTCGGCGGGGTTCGAGAAGGCCATGGAGCTGTTGGAGGGGGCTTCGGAGTACGACACCTACCTGTTCCTGTTCACGGATGGGGAGACCAGCAGCGGCGACTTCGAGCTGGCCAAGCGCAAGTACGAGGAAGCCCTGGAGCGGTTCGACCTGGTGTGCTACGGGCACGTGAACCCCGGCAGCCGCGGGGTCGGAGGGTTCAGCGAGTACGTACAGGAGGTGGCGCGGCGGCGGGCCAACGCCACCTTCGCGAACCTGGTGGACCTGGACTCTGTGCGGGACGCCCTGCGGGAGTGCCTGGTCCGAGTGGACGGGGAGGGGCGGCAGCGGTGCGGGAGTACGAGGCGGTCATCGCCCGCGTGGAGGAGCTAGCCCGCGGCCTCGGGCTCCGCTTCGACCCGGTGGTGTTCCGGATGAGCGAGGCGGAGGAGATCGCCGAGGTGGCGAGCATGGGCCTGCCGAACCGCTTCGTCCACTGGTACTGGGGCGGGGCGTACAAGGAGATCCGGCTCCAGCAGGACAAGTCGCTGCTGAGCATCCTGGAGCTGGTGCTGAACAGCCGGCCCGCCTACGCCTTCCTCCGCCGGTCCAACACCTACCTCCAGAACGTGCTGGTGATCGCCCACGTCTACGGCCACGCGGACTTCTTCGCCAACAACCACTGGTTCCGGAAGTCCAACAAGAACATGCTGAACGAGTCGGAGCGGCACGCGCGCACCTTCCGGGCCTACGAGGCCACGGTCGGCCGGGAGGCGGTGGAGCGCCTGCTGGACGCCTGCCTCACGGTGGCCACCAGCGTGAACGCCTTCGAGCGGGACCCCACCCGGCGGAGGAGACGACTGGTGTACTTCCTGGAGGAGCACGCGCCTCTCGAGCCGTACGAGCGGGAGGTGCTGCAGGCTGTCCGGGAGGAGGCGGAGTACTTCGACCTGATCCAGCGCACCCACGTGACCAACGAGGGGTGGGCTACCTTCGTGGAGGCTACACTCTTGCGGGAGCTGCTGAGCCCCCGGGAGTGGGCGGAAGTCTGCGTGCACCTGTGTGCCCGGCCCGCGCCGTACACCCTGGGCTACACGTTGTTCCGCGCGGTCCGGAACCGGGGCGGGCTGCAGGCGGCCCTGCAAGCCCGGCGCTACTACGAGGACGTGCGGCTGATCGACGAGACCCTCACCCAGGAACTGGTGGACCGGCTGGACCTGTTCGTGTACGACCCGCGGGACCGCAGTCGGAACACGAACGTGGACGCGGTGAAGGAGATGCTGATCGAGCAGAAGCTGTACCGGGGGGAGCCGCGGATCGAGGTAGAGGACCCCGACCACCCCCGCGACCTGGTCCTGGTGCACACCGAAGAGGGGCGCAAGCTGGACCCCCGGCGGATCGCCCTGTACCTGAAGGCGGTCCACGGGCTGTGGCGGCACCCCGTACGCCTGCGGGCGAACGGGAAGCTGTACACGTACGACCGGCGCGGGCTGTCCACGTCCTGACCGGGCGCGGGACGGCCCGGTGCTATAATGGGGCCGAAGTGGGCCGGCCCGCGCGGGACGGGCCGGACGGGGAGCACCGCAAAGGGGGTATCGCCGTGATCCGCATGAAGGTGAAGGGCGTGGCGATGGACCAGCACATGAACCCCGTGGTGCTGCTAACCGACGCGGACGAACGCATGGCCCTGCCCATCTGGGTGGGTGCTGCGGAGGCGCAGGCGATCGCGCTGCAGCTCCAGGGGGTGACCCCCCCACGGCCCATGACCCACGACCTCCTGCGGTCCATCCTGCAGGAGATGTCCGTGTCCCTCACGCGGATCGTGGTGAACGACGTGCGGGACCAGACCTACTACGCGGAGATCCACCTGCGGCGGGAGGGTCAGGAGCACACCATCGACTCGCGCCCCAGCGACGCCATCGCCCTGGCCCTGCGCATGCAGGCACCCATCTTCGTGGACGAGAAGGTGGCGGCCCACGCCATCCCCCTCAAGGGCGCGGACGACGAGGAGATGGAAGAGTGGCGCCGCTTCCTGGACACCGTCAAGCCCGCGGACTTCCGCAAGTCGCTGCACTAGAGGGTCGTCCTCCGGGAAGGTCCTCGGACGCGCGGGAACTACCTGAGCCCGCCTCAGAGGGCGAGCCCGCCCGCCACCACCAGCGTCTGGCCCGTCACGTAGCGGGCTCGGTCCGAGGCCAGGTACACGACCGCCTCGGCGACCTCCTCCGACGTGGCGAACCGGCCGAGGGGGATCTCCGCCTCGATCCTCCGGCGGTCCTCCGGAGGCCGGTGGGCCTGCACGCGGGTGTCTGTGTAGCCCGGTGCCACGGCATTCACCCGGATCCGGGGGGCCATGGCGTGCGCCAGGCAGCGGGTGACCATGAGCACCGCGGCCTTGCTGACCGCGTAGTGGGGCGCGTGCGGCCCGGCGACCAGGCCCCGCATGGACGCCACGTTCACCACAGCCCCGCCCTCAGGGAGCACGGCGGCTGCAGCCCGCGTGAGGAAGAACGGAGCCCTCACGTGCACCGCCATCTGCTCGTCCCACAGGGCTTCGGTGATCTCCCACAGGCCTGTGCGGTCCACCAGCCCGGCGTTGTTCACGAGCACGTCTAGGCGCCCGAGAGACCGGACCGCCTGACCCACCAGCTGCTCGCACGCCGCGGGAGACCTTAGATCCGCCTGCAAGACCACCGCACGCCCCCCCGCCTCGCGCACGCGGGCTGCGACCCGTTCGGCACCCTCCGCATTCGTGCGGTAGTGCACCCCAACGGATGCCCCTCGGCGCGCGAAGGCCACAGCACACGCCTCCCCGATCCCGCTGCTGGCGCCCGTCACGAGGACCGCGCGACCTGAGAACTCCACGAGACCGTGGTTCTGAGCCTGACGCGCGCGTCCCTCCCGATCATCTGTTCGCCTGACGTGCTGGTCTATTCGAGGAGGATTTCGGGTATGTGGCGATAAATAGACGGGCTTGCCGGGCCGTCGGTCCGGCCTCCCACACGACACCGGAGGGCGCGCCATGGGCCAGGGTCGGGTCGCTGCGGTGGTGGCGCTGTTCGTCGTGTTGTTCCCCGTAGCCGCCGCAAGCGCGCAGCCGCGAGAGTACACCGTGCAGGAGGGCGACACCCTGTACTCGATCGCGCGGCGGTTCGGTACCACCGTCGCCGAGCTGGCCGAGCTGAACGGCCTTGGAGACCCCGACCGGTTGCGTCCAGGACAGGTGTTGCGGCTCGGCGCGCGCGACCCGAAACCCCCCGCACAAGCCGCCGAGACCGCGGTGTACACGGTGCAGCCGGGTGATACACTCTGGAGCATCGCCCGCCGGCACGGGACCACTGTGGCGCGGATGGCGCAGCTCAACGGAATCCCCGAGGACGGAGTGCTGCGGATCGGCCAGAGCCTGCGGGTGCCCGCGGCCACAGCGTCCGCCCCGCCCCGGCGCGAGGTGTCTTCGCCCTCGCGCGGGTTGGCTCTCGTGGCCCTGGCGCGCAGGTTCCTCGGTGTGCCCTACCGGTGGGGTGGCACGGGGAACGGCGGGTTCGACTGCTCGGGATTCCTGTACACCCTGTTCCAGCGCTTCGGCATCACGCTCCCCCGCACCTCGTTCGCCATGTTCCGGGTGGGTCGGCCCGTGAGCCGCTCCGAGCTGCGGCCCGGGGACTTGGTGTTCTTCACCACCTACGCCCGAGGGCCGTCCCACGCGGGGATCTACGTCGGCGGCGGCAATTTCATCCACGCCTCCTCCGCGGGGGGCGGGGTGCGGATCGACCCCCTCAGCAAGCCGTACTACCACGCCCGGTACCTGGGGGCGCGGCGGATCTTCTGACCCCACCTGCGGCGCCCCGCCGTAGGATGGGGTGGGATGCCTCCGCGCGTGTGGGCCGCACTGACCGCCGGCAAGCTGGCCGCGCAGCTGAGCCGCGCGTTCCGCATCGGAGGGGGGACGGTCGTCCCGGGTCGTGTTGCCCGGTGGCTTGCCCCTGACCTGCTCAGGCGCCTGGCGCGCGGGCTGCCGCACGGCGCGGTGGTGGTCACCGGGACGAACGGCAAGACCACCACTGCCCGCCTCGTGGCCAGCGCCCTCCGGGCCGCCGGCCTGCGGGTCGTCCATAACCGTGCGGGGGCCAACCTGCCCGCGGGGCTCGTCTCCACCCTCGTCCTGGCCGCAGACGGCGGTGGCCAGCTGCGGGCGGACGTGGGCGTGTTCGAGGTGGACGAAGCCACCTTTCCCCGGGTGGCGGGCGAGCTGAAGCCCCGGCTCGTGGTGCTGACGAACTTGTTCCGGGACCAGCTGGATCGGTACGCAGAGGTGGACCGGGTGGCTGTGGGGTGGCGCCAGGCGCTGCAGACCCTCGGAGGGGACGCGGTCGTGTGCTTCAACGCGGACGACCCGCAGGTGGCGGACGTGGCCCGGGACGCTCCGCGGAGCGTGGCCTTCGGCATCGAGGACGTGGAGGCCGGACGCGAAACGTTGGAGGACGCCGCCGACGTGCGGTACTGCTACCGGTGCGGGGTTCCGTACCGGTACCGGGTGGTGTTCCTGTCCCACGTGGGGCACTACACGTGTCCCGCGTGCGGCACCGGGCGGCCCCGCCCTGCGGTGCGGGCGGAGGCCGTGCGGGTGGCGGGCACGTCTGGGTTCACCGCGGAGCTCGCGTGGGACGGCGAGCGCGTGGCAGTTCTCAGCGAGCTCCCGGGTCTGTACAACGTGTACAACGTCCTGGCTGCGGCGGCGGCCGCGCACGCCCTGGGGATCCCGCCGCAGGCGTTGCTGAGGGCGGTGCAGGCCACCAAGCCCGCCTTCGGCCGTGGAGAGCGGCTGTGGTGGCGGGGCGTCCTGTTGCAGATCCTCCTGGTCAAGAACCCCGCCGGGTTCAACGAGGTGCTGCGGGCACTGCGCGCGGAGCCCGTACGGTCCCTGTGGATCGCCATCCACGACCGAACCGCGGACGGCCGCGACGTGTCCTGGTTGTGGGACGTGGACTTCGAGACCGTGCGGGAGTCCAAGGCGTGGGTGACGGTGACGGGGCTGCGCGCGGAAGACCTGGCCGTCCGCCTCAAGTACGCGGGCTGGGCGGAGGACCGGATCGCGGTGCACAGGGACCTCCTGCGGGCGTTGGAGCACGCCGTGGCGCACACCCCCGCGGGGGGGACCCTCTACTGCCTGCCCACGTACACCGCCATGCTGGAGCTGCGCGCCCTGCTGGCCCGCCAGGGTGTGGCGGTCGCGTTCTGGGAGGACTGAGGTGGACCTGCGCCTGGCGGCCCTCTTCCCGGACTTACTCAACCTGTACGGCGACCGCGGCAACGTGCTCGTGCTCCAGTCCCGTGCCCGCCGGCGGGGCATCCCCGTGGAGGTCCTCCCCGTGGGGTTGGGTCACCCGCTCCCGGACGCGGACCTGTACTTGCTGGGAGGGGGTGAGGACCGGCAGCAGGCCCTCGTGGCACCTGCCCTGGAGGCGCTGCGGCCGCAGCTGGAGGCCGCGGTGCGCTCGGGGGCGGTGGTGCTCGGGGTGTGCGGCGGCTACCAGCTTCTGGGACACGCCTACTACGCCGCGGACGGCAGCGTGCTGCGGGGGGTGGGCTTGCTGGACGTGGTGACCCGGCACCCCGGTCACCGAGCCCCGCGACTCGTGGGCAACGCGGCGGTGGCGTGCGTGCTGGATGGGGTCGGGACCCTGGTGGGGTTCGAAAACCACGGGGGCCGGACCTGGCTCGGGGCGAACGCCCGGCCCTTGGGCCGGGTCCTGGCGGGCTTCGGGAACAACGGTCGGGACCGAACCGAGGGGGCGTGGGCCGGGACGGTGTTTGGCACCTACCTGCACGGCCCCTTGCTGCCGAAGAACCCCGCCTTCGCGGACTACCTCCTGCGGCTCGCGCTCCGGCGCCGCTTCGGCGACGTGCACCTCAGCCCCCTGGACGACCGCTGGGAACACGCAGCCCACGTTCGCGCGGCGGAGCGCGCCGGGGTGCGCCTGCGTGGCGCGTGACCGAGCCCTACCTGCCGGCCTGTACGGCCGCCGCGGCCACCAGCACCAGGGCGCTGCCCACGAGCTGGACCGGGTCCAGGGCTTCCCCGAACCACACGTACCCGAGCACGCCGGCCACCACCGGCTCCACGGTGGCGACGATGCTGGCTCGGCTCGCCTGCACGCGCCGCAGGCCCGCCACGTACAGCCACTGCGCCAGCCAGGTGGCCACGAGACCCAGGTACAGGAGGGCGGGAAGCGCACGCGCCACGTGGGAGGGAGAGAACCGCTCGGGCGGGTGTCCCGAGGCCATCCCGCCGAGGGCGAGGAAGACGGTCCCGAACCCCAGCGCGTACACGAGGACCACGAGCGGCGGGTGCCGGCGCAGCGCCACCTTCCCGAACACGCTGTACAGGCCGTACGTGAGTCCGGCAGCGAGGCCCGCGAGCACGCCGGGGAGGTTCAGGCGCAGGGCGGCAGGGTCGTAGGCGCGCGCCACCAGGGCGCAGCCTGCGAACGCCAGCAGCAGGGCCACGAGCTTGGACCGGGACAGGTCTTCCCCGAACAGGACCGCGGACAGGACGGTGACCCAGACAGGCGCCGTGTACAGCAGGATGGCGGCGGTGGCCACGGTGGTGAGCTCGATGGCCGTGAAGTACGCGAGGAAGAACAGCGCGATGCTCACGAACCCGTAGGCCGCGAAGAGCAGGGTGTCCTGGAGGTCCACCCGCAGGCGGCCGCGCTGCGTAAGGGCGGCGGCCAGCAGGGCGCCCGCGAAGGCGAGGCCGGCTCGCCACGTGGACGCCTCGAGGGCGCCCACGCCCGCCGTGGAGATGAGCCGCACCGCGATCCCGATGCTGCCCCACAGCACCGCGGCCGCGAGCACCAACCCGTAGCCGGCCCACTCGTCGCGCCCGGCGTGCACGGGGAGAAGCGTTCGGCCCCCTCCGCGCGGATCCCTCGCGGTATACTGACTCCGAGGAGGTGTTGCCGGTGAAGCTCGAGGGCGTGCGCGTGGCGGTGCTCGCGGAGGACCTGTACGAGGACCTGGAGCTGTGGTACCCGCTCCTACGGCTGCGGGAGGAAGGCGCGGAGGTGCGGGTGGTGGGGCCGAAGGCGGGCGAGGTGTACAAGAGCAAGAACGGCTATCCTGTGAAGGCGGACGTGGGCATGGACCAAGTGTCGGCGTCCGACTTCGACGCGGTGGTGATCCCCGGCGGGTACGCACCCGACCGGATGCGCCGCCATCCGGCCATGGTGGAGTTCGTGCGGGCCATGGCGGAGGCGGGGAGACCCGTGGCCTTCATCTGCCACGCGGGCTGGGTACCGGCCTCCGCGGGTATTGTCCGCGGACGCACCGTCACCAGCTTTCCCTCCATCCGGGACGACCTGGTGAACGCGGGGGCGCAGTGGGTGGACCGTGAGGTGGTGGTGGACGGCAACCTGATCTCATCGCGGGTGCCCGCAGACCTCCCGGCCTTCTGCCGCGCCCTGGTGGAGCGACTGGCCCAGGTGCGGGTGGCGTGACCCGGCCCATCCCGCTTCGAGAGGCGGCGCGGCGGCTGCGGGAGGCTGCGCGCAAGGCGGGGCTGGATCTGGACCCGCGCACCGTGGCGTTCCAGCCGGAGCCCTTCCCCTGCTACGAGTACGTGCTTCGGCTGCGCCAGGCCCACACGCTGATCGCCATGCCCGCGGAGTGGGTGGAAGGGGAGGCGTGGGAGGAGCGCATGGCAGAGCCTATGGCGCGGGCGCGCACGTACCTGGAGGGGTTCGTGCCGGTGCAGGAGCGCGTGGACCTGGCGGCCCGAGGGATCCCGCGGTTCCAGCAGGTGCTGAAGCCGTGACTAGCGCCCCCATCGTAGAGCAGATCCCCACAGGCCCCATCGGTACGAACTGCTACGTGTACGGAGACCCGGAGTCGCGGCGCGGCTGGATCATCGACCCGGGGGACGACGCCGCGGCCATCGCGGACGTGGTGGCCCAACACGGCCTCACCGTGGAGGCGATCCTGATCACCCACGCCCACTGGGACCACGTGGGCGCGGTCCGGGCGCTCCGTGAGGTCACGGGGGCTCCATTCCTGGCCCCGGAGGGCGAGGTGGAGGACCTGCGCCACGCCGCGGCGCGGGCGCAGCTCGCCTTCGGCTACTACATCGACCAGCCTCCGGAACCCGACCGGCTGCTGCGCCACGACGAAGTGCTGCGGGCCGGTAGCCTCGCGCTGCAGGTCCAGCACGCGCCGGGCCACACCCCCGGCCACGTGATCCTGGTGGGCGACGGGCTCGCCTTCGTCGGGGACGTGGTGTTCGCGGGCAGCGTGGGTCGCACCGACCTGCCGGGCGGCGACTGGGACGCGCTGCAGCGCACCCTCCGCGAACGCATCCTTGTCCTTCCCGACGACACCGTGCTGTACCCGGGACACGGCCCGCCCACCACCGTGGGCCGGGAGCGCACCTCCAACCCCTTCCTCGTGGGCCTGTCGGGCAGGTGACAGCCCGCCTCGTGTTCGTCCACGGCGCCGGCGCGGACGGCCGCGTCTGGCAGGTCCAGCGGCTGGACTTTCCCGACGCCGTAGCCCTGGACCTCCCGGGCCACCCCGAGGGCGAACCCCTGCCCACCGTGGACGCGTACGCGGAGTGGGTCGTTGGGAGGTTTGTGGAACGCGGGTGGATCGGGGCGGTGCTGGTGGGGCACTCCATGGGTGGGGCCGTGGCGTTGGGCACGGCCCTTCGGGCGCCGGAGTTGGTCGGCGGTCTGGTGCTGGTAGCCAGCGGCCCCCGGCTGCGGGTGCACCCGCGCTTCCTGGAAGGCTTGGTGGAACGGCCCGACGCGACCCTGGACCGGTTCGTGGACCTGTGGTTCGGACCCCAGGCGGACACCCGGACCCGGGAGCGGGTCCGGGAGGCGGTGCGGCGGCTGGGCCCGCACGTCCTCCTCCAGGACCTGAAGGCGTGCGACGCCTTCGACGTCACAGCCCAGCTCGGGAGGGTGCAGTCGCCCACCTTGGTGGTGGCCGGGGAGAAGGATGTCCTGACCCCCCCCGACCTGAGTCGAGAGCTGCACGCGGGGATTCGCGGCGCAAGCCTCTTCGTTCTACCGGATGCGGGGCACATGTTGTTCCTCGAGCGGAGGAGGCTGTTCCGCGACAGCGTGCGGACGTTCCTGGCCGGGCTGCCCCCGCGGAGGTGACGGATGTTCCGGATGCCGGCGGAGGCGCGCCTTGCGGCGCTGCGGTTGAGAGTGCGCGACCGGTCGCGGGCCCTGGCCTTCTACCGGGACCTCCTGGGCCTGGAGGTGTACGAGGAGGAGCCACTGCGTCTCGTACCCGCGGGCCGGGGGTTCACGCTGGAGCTCGAGGTCGTGCCTGAGGCGCCCCCGCACCCCGCGGGGAGCCTGGGGCTGTACCACTTCGCGCTGCTGTTGCCCGACCGGGCCTCTCTGGCCGCGGTGGTGCGTCGGTTGCTGGACAACGAGTGGCCGCTGGAGGGTGCGAGCGACCACGGGGTGTCGGAGGCCTTCTACCTGAGCGACCCGGAGGGCAACGGCCTGGAGCTGTACCGGGACCGTCCCGCAGAGCTGTGGCCCCGGCGCGGCCAGGAACTGCGCATGGTGACGCGGGCCCTGGACCTGGCGTCGGTGCTCCGGGAGGCGAAGGGGCCGCAGGGGCTGGACCCGCACACCCGGCTCGGACACGTCCACCTCTCGGTGGGCGACCTGGACGCCGCGGAGCGCTTCTACGCAGGGTACCTCGGGCTGAAAGTCACCCAGCGGAGTTACCCCGGCGCGCTCTTCTTCGCCGCGGGCGGCTACCACCACCACGTGGGTGCGAACGTGTGGGGCACCCGCCGTCCTGCGCCGGAGGGTAGCACCGGCCTGGTCCGCTACGTGTGGTCTGTGCCGGAAGGCACGGCGGCGGCCCTGGCCGCACACCTCCGATCCCTGGAAGTCCCGCATCGGTTCGAGCCGCCGGAGGTGCGCGCCACCGACCCCGCGGGAGTGGAAGTGGTGGTCCGGGACACGGCCTAGACCACCCCGGTCCGTCTCTCGGGAGGGTCTTTCCGGGACAGGTCCTCCCTAGGGCCCTGCGGCCTCCCTGTGGCCTGGCTGCGCCAGCGGCAGCTCGACGGTGAAGCAGGCCCCACCCTCCGGCCGGTTGCGGACGCGGATGGTCCCCCCGTGGTCTCTCACGATGCCGTACGAGAGAGACAGCCCGAGCCCGGTCCCCTCGCCCACCTTCTTTGTGGTGAAGAAGGGGTCGAACACGCGGCCCAAGTGCTCCGGGGCGATGCCGGGCCCGGTGTCCGCGAACTCCACCACGGCCCGGTCGCCCGCGCGGGTGGTGGAGATCTCCAGCCGGCCGGGCCGGTCGCGCATGGCCTGCAGGGCGTTGCGGACGATGTTGAGGAACACCTGCTGGAGCTGGAGGGCGTTCCCGAGCACCACGAGGGGCTCGGGATGCAGGCGCGTCTCGACGCGGACCCCTTCCCCGTCGGCCCGGGGCACCTCCAGGGTATGTCGCACCACGGCGTTCACGTCCACAGGTTCCCGATCCACCGCCTGAGGCCGCGCGAAGGTCAGCAGGTTCTGGACGATGTGGCGGGCCCGGTCTGCCTCCCGCACCACCACCCGGGCATACTCCCGCAGGTCCTCGGGGGTGGAGGGGTCGGCTTCCAGCAGCTGCGCGTACCCCAGCACGGACGTGAGGGGGTTGTTCAGCTCGTGGGCCACGCCCGCCACGAGCTCGCCCACCGCGGACAGCTTCTCCGCCTGCACCAGTTGGGCCTGGGCCTCCCGCAGGGCTCGGGTCCGCTCCTCCACGATCCGCTCCAGGTCCTGCTGGTAAGCCTGTAGCTTTGCGCGGGACTCCCGCAGCTCCGCCACCATCCGGTTGAACACGGCGGCCATCTCCGCGGTCTCGTCACCGCCGGCAGCCTGGACCTCCACGTCCAGCCTGCCCTGCCGAACTCGGTCCATGCCGTCCCGCAGGGCATCCAGGGAAGCCGTCACCGCGCGGGTGACCGCGGCCACCACCAAAAACCCCACCAACAGCGCGAACAGGGACGCCGCCGACAGGGTCTCCACGAAGGAAACCACGGACTCGTTCACCAGGGCCAAGTCTGCCAGCGCCCGGTCCCGCTCCACCTCCAGCAGGGGCCGCAAGGCCTCCAGCCGCTCCACCACCTGTCCCACCGCGGCCGCCAGCGTCGGCACCGCGGCGGGCTCCAGGGGCTGGCGCAGCAGTGCGTCCACCCGACGGGCGGCATTCCGCAGGTCCCCAGACAGCGCCCTGGCCTCCGGGAGGCCTGCGAGCCGCTCCACGTCCCCGAGCAGCGCCAGGTCCGGCTCCAGGGAACGCCCGGAGGGCTGCGGGCCGGACTCCACAGTGGCGCGCAAAGCCGCGGCGGTGTGCTCGAAGAACCGGGCCTCGAACTCCTGGGTGGCAAGGACCGCGCGGTTCAGGTGGTTGGCCCGTTCGCTGTTGCGCGCCAGGTCTCGGAGGAACGCCGGGAGCCAGGTGGCCCGCTGGAGCGCCTCCAGCTGGGCCGCACCGACCACCGCGGCGTCTCGGAAGCGCGCCAGCTCGCCCTCGAGGATCTCCCGCAGCCGTCGGTGGCTGGCAAGGAGGGCGCCCAGCCGGTCCGCGCGGTCCTGGGGGGAGGCGGCGAGGAAGTTCCGCGCCGCAGCTTCGTACGCAGCCATGGTGGCGCTCAGGCGGCTCGCAAGCCCTCGGCGTTGCTCAGGCGGCAGGCCCGAGCTGTCCACCACCCGCTCCAGGTGCGCGCCCAGAACGCGGGCGAGGACCGCGGACTCCGCCTGCGCGTCTGGGGAGCCGTCCAGGGACTGCTGGAGGAGCCGGAACAGGCGGCGCTCGGCGAGGGCCGAGGAGGCCAGCACCTGAGCCGCGGTTCGGTTCGAGCGGTCCAACCGCTGGGCGACCT
>BEII01000009.1 GCA_002898935.1 bacterium HR32 | reverse complement strand
GATCACCCCGCAGGTGACCCGAGGCCCGGAGTTGCCGGCCGGGTCTGTGAGGTGGTCGTCGGCCTGGGCGTGGATCACGAGCGCCCGCCCGCGACCACCCGCGTCGAAGAGCCCGCTGGGGCCCCGGTCCAGCGTGACCCGGTAGCTCACCGCCTCGTACCGCGCCCGGCCGTCCGCCCGAACGACCAGGTTCGGCAGGTCGCCCGCGTGCGGACCTTGAGGATTCAAAAGCCCGTGCCGGCGCCCGTCGGGGTTGAAGTGGCCGGCCGCCGTGAGGAAGTCGGGAGGGTCACACCGGCCGACCGCGTGGATGTGGATGCCGTGCTCCCCCGGCGTAAGACCCTGCACCTCCACCCGGATCCGCACCCCTCCGTCCGAGAGCAGGAAGAACAAAGCCCTCCCGACCTTCTGCCCGCGGCTTCCCACGAGCTCCGCCTGAGCAGCAGGCTCCTGCCCCCCCACGGCTACGGCCACACCGAGCACCACGAGTACGGCGATGACCCCTCGGGCACGCACCCGTTCCACCTCCTCCTCTGTCGATCCACTACCCGCCCCCCTCCTGCTCCACCTGGGCGGAGTACATTACCTCTTCCAGGAACTCCAAGAGCACCTTCCACTCCCGGAAGGACCGGGTGCGGCCGGTGAGTACGTGCTCCACCCGGCCGAACCAGGCCTGCCCTCTTGCCTCGCACGGCCACAGCCGCACCGTAAAGAGCTGCGACCGGCCCGGGCGTCGATCTGCTTGAGACACCTCCCTCACTTCACCACCACGACCCCCTTCATCCCCAGCGCCGCGTGGATCGGACACCAGTAGGTGTAGGTTCCGGGCCTGGTGAACCGCAGGCTGTACGTGTGAGGACCGGGTGCTCCGAGCGGGGTGAGGATTCCGGAGTTCGCGTAGCCGCTGCCGGCGTACTCCTTGTCCGGGGTCGGCACCGCCACCTTGGGGTTCAGGAGCAGCTTGGGAGGCCCGGAGGACTGCGGTTGTGGGACCACGAAGGGCGGCACCGGTCCTCCTCCCACGAACGTCACCGTGTGGATCTCGAAGGGATCCGCCATCTCCCACGTCACCGTGGTCCCGGCCCGGACCACTACTGGGTCTCGGGTGTACCGCATGAGCGAGTACCCCTTCTGCGCATCCCCCACCATCCGTACCCGAACCCCACCGCCCGCCACCTGGGCCCGCAGGTGCCCGAGCGCCTGCTCCCCGGCCCGCAAACTCGCCGCCTGCTCCTGCCGGGCCCTCTGCAGGGCCTGGGTGGGCGTCAGCGGCAGCCGCTCCCCCGCCGGGTGGACCCGCACCGCCCCGGACATGGCAGGACCGTGGATGATGCACACATACGTGTAGGTCCCGGGCTTGGTGAACGTGAGGGCGTAGCGGAAGCGGGCCCACTCCTTGGGATCCTCTGGAGGGGTACCGGAGTTCCGGTAGCCGGACCCGTCGTACGTCCTGGGACCCTGCGGAAACACCACCTGCGGGTTGAGGTACCGCTTCCCTCCCTCCTCTACCACGAGCGGGGGGACCGCCTGTCCACTCGTGAAGGCCACGTTGTGGAACCCCGCAAACTGCCAGACCACCGTGTCCCCCACGT
Organism: bacterium HR32; assembly: GCA_002898935.1. GTDB lineage: Bacteria > Sysuimicrobiota > Sysuimicrobiia > Sysuimicrobiales > Sysuimicrobiaceae > Tepidifontimicrobium. Next base: position 11,950 of record BEII01000009.1, on the reverse strand, counting down.
GGACATCCAGCACCCGGGGGAAGAACGCGTTCGCGAACACCGCCCCCTGGTCCCGCAGCCCGCCTGCGACCACCGTCCACGTCGCCGGGGCCTGTGCGGGCGCCGGCAGAACTGGTAGCCCGAGGCCTGCCAGCACGACGAGCACGACCACTCTCTGCCACCGCTTCCGCATCCCGATGCACCCCCCGTCAGCTGTTCTTCAGTACAAGCTATCGCGGGAAGCGTTCCGGAACCGTTCCGCCGGGCACCCCATTCCGCGGCACCCTACCGGGCGTTCCCCGGGAAGCGACGCCCGTGGAGACTCCTCCGAACCCATGTGTCGCACCATCGGACCTGGCCAGGGCTTGCCCGCCGCCCTCCTCCTGCCCCGGCGCTAGCAGCACCTCCAGAAGCCACCGTCCTCCCCTGGTACGACGGCGACACCCTCCGCGTCCCGGTGGGCGGCGGAACAGAGACCACCCGGCTCGTCGGCATCGACGCCCCGGAGGTCTCCCCGAACGGCCCGGCGGGAGGTCTGGTGCTCCGCGGTACTCGCTCTGCGTCAGGGACGGTCCGAACGGCCGGTGTGCAGTCCAGAAGACCTGCACTCTTCTGGGAAGGGCTGCGTGCCAGCGCTGGCTGTACGTCGGAACTTCCAACGGCGCCATATGCGCGTCCAGATCGAACACCTATGCGGGATTCCGGTCATGGCGTGTTCCGCGCCCCTCATCCTGCGCCAGATCCGGGAGCTTGAGGCCCGGAATCCAAAGTCCTGAGCGGGTCCTGGTGTGCCGGTGGACGGCGGCTACGGGCGCGAGACCCGCGGTTTGTCAATCCGTGTCAATCCGAAGCGCGTCCCCGGCGCGGGCCACCTCCTTCTGCAGGCCGGGCAGCAGGTGGCCTGGGCGTGCCCGCTGTCGTCCGCGCGGCTGCCGACCTCTGGACTCCGGCTCAGCGCCGCTCCCTTACGGAACCCACCTCACCCGGAACGTCCCAGGGACGCGGACCGCGCGCTTGAGGATGGCTGCGACCTCCTCGTAGTGCTCGTCCCACAACGACCACAGCTCGGCGCCAGCGTTGATGGCCGCTCCCACGAGCATCAGGTCCACCGTCTTCCCCATCTTCCCCGCCTCCGCCAGCGCCCGCCCGATCCGGGCCGCGATGTAGCTCGCATCTCCGTCCACGGGGACCTGATGCAGGGCACGGAACTCGGCTTCGCGGACACTGTACTCTCCTGCGTCGCGGATGCCGCTGAGGACCTCGACGACCACCGGCGCCGCCACGGCGGCCTCGTCGGCGTCCAGGGCGGCCCGCACAGCCCGGACGACCTCTGGTCGCGGCCTGGGACGCAGGTACTCGATCCAGACTGACGAGTCGATCAGCCGGATGGACACTATCACCCCTCTCGCATGCTCCGGACGTCGGTGGCCGTCCACCGCATCGAGCTCGTGCCCGCGGCGGCCGCGAGCCCCTCGAGGCGGCGCCGGCGGACGAACTCCCGCAGGGCCGTCTCGACAGCCTCACGCTTGGTCCGCGCCTTCGCGAGCACGCGTGCTTCCTCCAGCAAGCGCTCGTCAAGCTCCAGCAGGGTCTTCGCCATGACACAGCCCTCCCGGGCTGGAGACTATATCTAGGAAAGATATCTCGTCAAGATAGCTGACGACAGCGCCCGTGGGGGAGCCCCTCGGGAGCTGCGCGGAAGAACCGGTGCCAGGCGCGGTCGCGCTTCGGCTGCTCCGCCGCTGCGCCGGTTCCGCCAGCCGATGCGCCGAGAAGCCGGGCAGACCGTAGGCCGGGGGTCAAGGCCTGCCGCCTGGCCCGCCCGGGCCGGGCTGCTCCCGCAAGGTTCCAGCACCGAAGAGAGAGCACACATGCTTGCGCCACGGTCTGGTTCTCTGATCTGCAACATGCTGACATGTCGCTATAATGCTAACGAGGGCCGAACCATGAGGAGGACGCAGGTTCAGTTAGAGGACGACCTGTACGAGCTGGTGCGTCAGGAGGCGTTCCAGCAGGGGGTGTCCATCTCTGAACTGGTGCGCCGCATCCTCAAGCGCCATCTTCGTGGCGGCGGGGCCGCCGAAACAGGGCGGACCCTCGGCTTCGTGGGCATGGCCACCAGTCGGCAGGGCCGGCTTGAGCCCGTCTCCGAGCGACACGACGAGGCCCTGTGGGAAGATTGATGGCCCCGGTACTGCTGGATACATCGGCCGTCTATGCCCTGGCGGACCGGGCCGACCCGAATCACACCGCCGCTCTGCAGCGGCTGCGCCGGGTGGAGGAGCAGGGGCACGAGCTTTTCCTGCACAGCTATATCCTGCTGGAGTCGGCCGCCTTGCTGCAGCGCCGCTTGGGGCTGGAGGTGGCCCTGCGCTTTCTGAAGGACGCTGAAGGGATGCGGATCCATTGGGTGACCGGCCGGGACCACCGGGAAGCGGTAGCGCTGCTCGCGTCCCTGGGCAGGCGGGAGCTCAGCCTGGTGGACTGCACCAGCTTCATCGTGATGCGAAGGTACGGTATTCCCACCGCCTTCGCCTTTGACGACGACTTCGCAAGGCAGGGCGTCCGGCTGCTGGAATAGGAACTCCCATCCAAGAACTGGCCTCTGAGGGAACTCAGCAGGTGTCTTGCCCGTACCCCATACGTACCACGCGCGGCCACGGACGCCGCGCGATTACGACCCGTGGAGGCCTCTATGTTGTGGACGCTCTTCGTAATACTCGTGGTGCTCTGGCTGCTCGGCGTGGTGACCAGCTACACCTTGAGCGGCTTGATCCACGTGCTGCTCGTGGTGGCCCTCGTGCTGCTCATTTACAACCTGGCCACCGGGCGTAGAGCGGTGTGAGCGTCCCTTCGCTCACGGCCACTCCCCCCGGGCCACCAGTTCGAGGAACGTCTCCACCACGCGCGGGTCGAACTGTACGCCCGCCTGTTCCCGGATGTAGCGTACCGCCTCCTCCTGGCTCCAAGCTTCGCGGTAGGGACGGTCGGAGGTGAGCGCGTCGAACACGTCCACCACCGCGAAGATGCGGGCCGCGAGGGGGATCTCCTCGCCCTTCAGTCCGCGCGGGTAGCCCGCACCGTCCCACCGCTCGTGGTGGCAGTACGGGATGTCCAGGGCCGGGCGCAGGAACTCGATGCCGGAAAGCCATCGGTACGCGTACTCGGGGTGCTGGCGCATCACCGCCCACTCCTCCTCGGTGAGGGGTCCCGGCTTGAGCAGGATGCCGTCCGGGATCCCGAGCTTACCGATGTCGTGCAAGAGGGCGCCGCGCCGCACATGCACCAGGTCCGGCTCGGGCACCCCCACAGCCCGCGCCAGCCGCACGGTCAGCTCCGCGACGCGCTGGGTGTGGCCTTCGGTGTCCCGGTCGCGCAGGTCGAGGGCCCGGGACCAACCCTCCAGGGTGGCGTCGTAGGCGAGCTGCAACTCCAAGTTGGCACGGCGCAGTCCTTCCACCAGGCGCGCGTTGTCCACGGCTACGGCCAGCTGGCCAGCCAGGGCATCCAAGAAACTCCACCACTCGGGGTCCTCCGGCAGCCTTTGGGTAGACAGCACCTCCAGCGCGCCCAGGACCGTGCCCTTGGCCACCAGGGGCAAGGCGCAGTAGCCGACGAAGCCTGCTTCGGCCAGGGCGCGCTCGCGCGTGCCGGACGCCTCCCGCAGGTCGCTCACCTGGACCCGCTCCCCGCCCAGCACAGCTCGGCCTACCTCCCCTGCCGCAGCCACCGGACGCGTCCTCTCCTCACCGAGCCCGCGCGCCGCGACCACGCGCAGCGCGGGCCCTCCGTCCCGCAGCAGCACCGAGGCCGCGTCCAGCCCGAGCTCGGTGGTGACCTGGTCCAGGATCACGTCCAGCACCACCCGAAGGTCCAGGCTTGCGGTGATGGCGATGTCCACCGTCCGCAGGGCCTTCAGCCGGCCCAGCTGCCGCTCCAGCTTGCGCCGCAACTCCCGCTCCCGCGCCTCCGCCTCCTTGAGCGGGGTGACGTCCTCAGCGATCACCACGTGGTGCACCACGCGCCCGTCGGGCTCCCGGACCGCGGAGACCGTGAACACGGCGAAGAAGGTGCTGCCGTCCTTGCGGCGGGCCAGCGCCTCGCCCCGCCACCAAGCCCCTGACCCGAGGGCCTCCTGCAGAGCCGCTCGGGCGCTGGGATCCAGGGGCTCCGCCAGGAGGTACGCGGGCGTCCCCACCACGTCCTGAGGCTCGAACCCCGTCACTTCCGTGAACCGCCGGTTCACGTACTCCACGCGGCCTTCCGCGTTCGTCACGATCACGATGCCGGGCCCCTGCTCCACGGCCAGGGACAGGCGCCGCAGTTGTGCCTCGGCCCAGCGCCGGGCCCGGCGCTCGTCGGCTTCGCGCAGCTCCCGCGTCACCGCCGCCGGGAGCCGTGTCAGGTTGTCCTTCATCACGTAGTCGTTGGCGCCAGCCCGCATCATCTCCACGGCCACGTCCTCGCCCACGGTCCCAGAAACCACCACGAAGGGCATGTCGGGGTCGTGGGCCCGCACGACCTCCAAAGCCTGGCGCGCGTCGAACCCCGGCATCCGGAAGTCGCAGAGGACCACGTCCCACGGCTCGCCCTCCAGCGCTTCCCGCAGGGCCTCCCTTCCGTCCACCCTGCGCCACCGCACCGCGTAGCCTTCCCGCTGCAGCAAGCGCACCAGGAGGAGGGCGTCATCCTCCCGGTCCTCCACCACGAGCGCGCGTAGAACCTTCCCCTCTCCGGCCACGGTCTCACCGGGGGGCGGGCGGAGGTTCGTTCAGCAGGAGCCAGTACAACCCCAGCTGCCGCACCGCCTCCACGAACTGCTCGAAGTCCACAGGCTTGCGCACGTAGCTGTTGGCCCCGAGGGAGTAGCTCGCGACCAGGTCCTGCTCTTCCTTGGAGGAGGTGAGGACGACCACGGGCAGCAGGCGGGTGCGGTCGTCCGCCCGCAACCGCCGCAGGACCTCAAGCCCGTCCACCTTCGGCAGCTTCAGGTCCAGCAGCACCACCGCGGGCTGGTCCCGCAGGTCTCGCCCCGCGTACTTGCCCTCCCCGAGCAGGTACTCCAGGGCCTCCACCCCGTCCTCCACCACCACCACTTCGTTGGCCACGCGGTGGGTGCGCAGCGCCCGCAGGGTGAGCGCCACGTCGTCAGGGTTGTCCTCGATCAGCAGGATCCGCCTGGGCGGTCCCATGACGTACCTCCAGCCCCGGTAGGGTGAAGTAGAAGCTCGCGCCCTCGTCCGGCACCCCCTGGGCCCACACCCGGCCGCGGTGACGTGCCACCACCCGCTGCACCGTGGCGAGGCCGATCCCGGTCCCCGGGAACTCCGACGGCTTGTGGAGCCTCTGGAAGGGCGCGAACAGTTTGTCCGCGTACCGCATGTCGAACCCGACACCGTTGTCGCGCACGAAGCAAGCCGTGCCGTGCTCGGTGTGCGTGACCCCAAACTCCACAACCGCCAGCTGTCGCATACCCGTGAACTTCCACGCGTTGTGGAGGAGGTTCTCCAGGGCCACCCGGAGGAGTTTGGGGTCGGCCCGCGCCACCACCCCGGGCTGTACCCGCAGCTCCACTCTGCGTTCGGGCTGCCGCTCGCGCAGCACCTCTGCGATGCGCTGGACGAGAGCGCTCAGGTCAACTTCTTCCGCTTGCAGCGGCTGCCGGGTGATCCGCGACAGCTGCAGCAAGTCGTCGATGAGCTCCCCCATGCGCTGGCTCGCAGCGCGGACCCGCCGCAGGTAGTCCCGGCCTACCTCGTCCAGACGGTCCGCGTAGTCCTCCACCAGCGCCTGGCTGAACCCGTCGATGGCCCGGAGCGGTGCCCGCAGGTCGTGCGCGACAGAGTAGCTGAAGGCCTCGAGCTCCCGGTTGGCCGCCTCCAGCTGCGCGGTGCGTTCCCGCACCCGCTCTTCCAGCTCCGCGGCCAGGGCCCGGAGGGCTGCTTGCGCCTCCACCTGTTCCGTTACGTCCACCAGGGTCCCCAGCACCGCGGGGCGGCCGCGGTACACGGTCCGCGCCCCGTGGACTTCCACGTGGATCACCCGGCCGTCCTTGCGCACGCACTGGAACCCGTACCGTACGGCCACAACTTCCCCCTCCAGCCGGCGCCGCAGGTTGCCCTGGACGAGAGGCCAGTCCTCTGGGTGGCTGACGTCCTTGGGCCCGGCGGTCGAGCAACTCCTCCCGGGTGTAGCCGAGAATGCTCGCCAGGGCCGGGTTGACGTACCGGAACACGCCGTCCTGGATGAGGTACACGCCCACCAGCGACTGCTCCACCAGGCTGCGGAAGTGTTCCTCGGACTCCCGCAGCGCACGCTCTGCCGCGAGCCGGTCGGTCACGTCGTAGGCGACCACGAGGGATGCGGGCCGGCCTGCGAACTGTAGGCGGTGAGAGTGCACTTCCACGTCCAGCAGGCGGCCCTCCTTCGTGACGTGTCGCCAAAGGCCGGCGTGCTGGAGGTCTGGCCGCGGCCGCCCCACGTCCTCGAGCAACCTGGGGACGTCTTCTCCGGGACGGATGTCCGTGATCCGCATCCGAAGGAACTCGTCCTCCGCGTAGCCGTACTTCTCCACGGCCGCCCGGTTCACCGCGAGGAAGCGGAGCGTTTCCGCGTCGTACACCCACATGGGTTGCGGGTTGTGCCGGAACAATAGCTCGAAAGCCCCTTCCGACAGCGCACTTCCGGCCGGCCCAGCGTCCCCGGGCCGCGCGGCAGGCACGGCGGCTTCGCGCCGACGGCCGGGGCGGTCCGCCATCAGGAGGACGCTGACAGCTGCGACCACCGCCACCACCGCGAGACGGAGGAGCCCGTCCGCGCCGTATCGGAAGGGCACGCCGGGTTCGGAGAGAGTCCAGGCTGCGTGGGCAACCGTCACCAGCGCGGTCCACAAGCCGGCCCGCGTCCCCTCACGGTAGGCGCCGTACGCCACCAGGGGGACCAACACCACCTCCGCATAGGGGACGCGGATGCTGAGCCGCGCCGTCCCTTCAAGCGCCGCCACCAGCACCAGCGCTAGCAGCGGCACCGAAAGGCGTCCCCGAGACCGGCCTTCCTCTGTTCCTGCCACACCCGCCCCCCGAGCGAGGAGCAAACCCGGTGCCGCGCGAGGTGTCTACGGCCGCCGTCTGCGTGTACCCTACAGGCGTGTGAGGCCCACTCTCAGCTCTCGCCTCCGCGCTCTGGCGGCCCTGCCGGGCATGACCGCCGCCGTACCCTTCCCGGTGGCTGCCTCCCTGCTGCTCCCCGTGGCCGGGACCGCGGTGCTCACGGTCTCGGCCCAGGTCGCGGCTGGAGAGTGGCGGACGTACCCGGTGCTGGCGGCCAACCACCTGTTGACCCTGGGTTGGGGCACGTTCGTGGCCATGGGCGCTCTGCACCAGATGTTCCCAGCCCTCCTCGGCGTCTCCTCCAAGCCCGGGCTTGGGGTGCTCGTGCAGTTCGGCCTCACCGTCCCGGCGCTGGCCGTCCTCCTGTACGGGTTCGCCACCTCGAGCCCCCGGTGGGTCGCCGCAGGTGGGCTCGGCGTGCTCCTTTCGGTCTGTACGTTCCTCGTCCTGCTGCTGCGTGTCGTGCCGGTACGGCGGCGCTGGCCGGTGGCGGCCACGGGCGTCTGCCTGAGTTTGGTGTACCTCTTGATCACGGCCCTGTGGGGTTCCCTGGTCGCCCTGAACTGGAACCTGCGGCTGTGGCCGGCCCTCTACGGGTACGCGGGGGTCGGCCTGCACGTCGCCTTCGGGCTCGTGGGCTGGTTCGTGCAGCTGGTGGTGAGCGTTTCCTACTACCTCCTGCCCCGCTTCACGGGAGTGCGCAGCCTGTCGGAGCGCCGCCTGATCCCCCTCCTGGTGGCTCTCAACCTTGCGGTGGGTTTGTTCGCGCTCGCGGCGCTGCAGAACCAGCCGGGAGCTGCTCGCACGGCTACCGCGTCACTGTGTCTCGCCGCGGTGCTGTACGTCGCCGACCTCTTCCGGTTCCTCCGGGGCGCCCGTCAGCAAAGCCCCGACCTCACGAACTGGCACTGGCGGGCCATCGCGGTGCAGACCGTCCTGGCCGCCGCCGGGGCCGCCGCCTGGGCTCTGGGTGTCTTGCCGGTTGACGGCCGTCGGGTGGCCGCGTCGGCAACCGTGCTCTTCCTGTGCGGCTGGGTGACCCTCGCCATCACAGGCCAGCTGTACAAGGTCACGCCGCTGCTCATGTGGTACTACCGGTACGCGCGCGGTCTCAGTGCCTACGAAGTCCCCCGGCTCGCCGCCCCTTACTTTCCTCGGTGGGGGGCGGTCGCCTTCTGGCTCATCGGCTCGGGCAGCACGCTACTGGGGGTCTCCGTCCTGGCGGAGACGCCGGCCCTCGCCCGCATCGCCGGCGCAGCCTGGGCGGCGGGCGCTACCGTGTACGGGTTCGGGATCTGCGCCTCTTGGATCGTCGGGGCGCTGCTAGGGCCTCGCGGACAGGCCGCCTAACGGAGCGGCCTCAGCTTCCAACCGGGACATACGGACAAAGGGGGTCGCTGGCCATGGGGTCGCCCGTGTGGGCGTAGGCCCGCGCCCGGGAACCTCCACAGATCTCGCGGAAGGGACACCGTCCACACTTCCCGTGGAGCCGGCCCGTGTCCCGCAGCCGCACAAACAGCTCCGAGGAACGGTAGACGTCCACCAAGCTGTCCCGCCGCACGTTCCCCGCGGCCAGGGGCAGGAACCCCGACGGGTACACGTCCCCGGTGTGGGACACGAACACGATGCCGTTTCCGTCCCGTACCCCGAAGCCCCGGCCCACGGAGCTGCGGGCCACCTCCTCCAAGCTCACGCCCGCCCGCAGCATGCGCAACAGGGCCACGCGCCGGAAGTGGGGCGCCTCCGTGGTTTTGATGGCGAAAGGGGACGCCGCGCTCACGTCCACCAGCCAGTGGCACAGCTCCTCCGCCTGCCACGGGCTCACTTCCTTCAGCAACCTGCCCCGTCCCGTCCGGACGAGGAAGAACAGGCTCCACCGCACCACGTCCAGGCCGCGGACCAGCTCGTACAGGGCCGGGAGGTCCTCGGCGGTGGAGGCCGTGACGAGGGTGTTTACCTGCAGGGCGATCCCCTCTTCCCGGATCATGCGCGCCAGGCGGAGGGTGAGGTCGAAGCAGCCCGCGATCCCGCGCAGGGCGTCGTGCCTGTCCGCCGTAGACCCGTCCAGGCTCAGGGACACGGCCTGCACCCCGGCCCGGGCGAGCTGTCGCACCGCCGCGCGGGTCACCAGGGGCGTGGCGCTGAGCGCCAGGGAAACCCCGAACCCCAGGGCCCGGGCCTCCTCCACCAACGCCGGGAGGTCCGGCCGCTTGAACGGGTCTCCGCCGGTGAGCACCCAGTGGGGCAGGGGCTTGCCGAACCGTACCGCGTCCCGCAGCAGCCGCCGTCCTTCCTCGGTGGACAGCTCCAGGGGGTGCCGGTCCGGTACCGCCTCCGCACGGCAGTGCTGGCAAGCGAGGTCGCAGGCCCGGGTCAGCTCCCAGTACACGAGCAGCGGCGCACGATCGAGAATGTAGGGGTGTGGGGTCTGGACCTCCAGGAGGTGCTTCCGCCGGACTCCTCTGCCGGCCCCTTCTGGCGCATCCGCAAGTCGGGCATGGCTACGCCAGGAGCCATCCGGCCTGCGGAAGAAGCGCATGACCCTCACCTCCACCTCAGGCACTCACCGACTAGGTTCACCATCGCTCTCCTCCCTTCGGTATCCGGTCCTGACCCGATTCCGAAGGGCCCGGACGTCCGGGGGCGCATGTCAATGCGGGAGGCCCCGCACGAGCATCACCGCGAGGGCGAGGACCACGAGAGCGAGCAGGGCACTTAACCGTCCGATCCAGGCTGCCCGACGCCTGAGCGTCAAAGCCAGTTGCCCGTCCGGATCAGAGCTCCGGGCCAGGCGCGTGCTCCGGGGCCCCAGGGAAAAGTCGTGCAACGCGCTCAGCAGGAGCAGGACCAGCACGAACCCCAGCTTCCACGCCAGCACCTGCCCGAAGGGGCTCTGCCACAGCCTGCCGGTCGCCACGCTTTCCCAGGTGACCCCCCGGAAGGCGAGGTTGAGGATCCCGGTGACCACCAGCAGCACGATGCACGTCCAAGCCACGGGTCGGAACCGCTCTCCCAGCTGTGCCACCAGCTCCGCCCGAGGCCGGTCCGGGAGGGTCCGCAGGACGGGAATGGCCACCAGGGCCAAGAACAGCATCCCGCCCACCCACACCACCGCGGCAAGGATGTGCAGGAAGACGCTCAGGTGATACACACGCAATCTTAGTGCTCTTCTTCCGGATTCTCTTTGTCCGCGGGCAAAGAGAGGTCCTCGGCGATCTCCACGAGGGTGTGGGGAGACCGGATCACCAACCGCTGCCGCCCCGCTCGCACGATCCCCCGCTGCTCCCACTGACTTAGGATCCGGCTGGTGGTGTACAGAGTGGTGCCCGTGAGGTTCGCCAGGTCCTCCCTCGAGAGGGGGAGGTCCAGCAAAACCCCTTCCTCGGTCCTGCGCCCGACCTGCCGAGCCAGCCGCAGCACCGCCCGCGCCACCCGCCGTTCCACCCGGTCCCAAGCCAGCTCGTTGATCCGCTCCTGCAGTTCCTGGATCCGTCGGGCCTGCAACCGCAGGAGGTTCAGCGCGACCGGTGGGTGCGCCGAGAGGATCCGGCGCATCGCCTCCTTGGACCAACCGAGCACCGTGCTCGCTTCCACGGCCTCCGCGGACACCGGGTAGGCCTCGTCCCCTAGGGCCGCGATCCCGCCGAAGAACTCTCCCGGTGTGAGAATCCGGTGGATCACCACCCGGCCATCCGGGTGGAGCTGCACGAGCCGCATCCGGCCGCTCTCCAAGACGTAGCACTGGGTCGCAGGATCTCCTTGGTTGAACAGCACCGCGCCGCGTTCCAGCGTTTGCCGTCGCGCGTTCATCCGGATCCCTTCCAACTCCGCAGGACCCACACCGCGGAAGATCGGACAGCGGCCGAGCACATCCAGGTCCACACTCCCATGGTGATGTTTTGGGGATGCGAACACAACTCGTTTGCGCTCCGTCAAGGACACCGCCGGGAGCACGTGCTGGAATCCGCGTGGGATGGTCGAGAGCAGCCACCACGACACGGTCGAGGTTTTCCTGCGGGAGCGGCCGCAAGCGGTACGAGTGTTCCTGCGTCGCCGGATGGCCTGTCCGGGCTGCGCTATGGCCGCGTTCGAGACCCTGGAGGAGGTGGCCCGCATCTACCGGCTACCTCTGGAGACGTTCCTACAGGAACTCGCACAGGAGGGGAACGATGAGCATCGTGAGCTATCTGCTGGGTGAACACGGGATCCTGTATGCCCTACTGGACCAGCTGGAGGAGCTGGCGCCGGGTGCCACCCTGGAGCAGGTCCGAGCCCTGCGGGATCTTCTCGCGGAAGCCATCCAGTCCCACGCAGAGCTGGAGGACGAGTTCCTATTTGAGCCGCTGGAACGCACCTCCGCCCGGGCCGAGGCCGCCGTGCGGGGGATGCGCACGATGCACGACGACATCGACCACCTCCTGGACGACTTGGCCCGGGCGGAGGGCGAGGTCCAGGCGCGGGAGCAATTCCTGAACTTGGCCGCGCTCGCAAAGCAGCACTTCCTCGCCGAGGAGGAGGCGGTCTTCCCTCTGGCGGAGGAAGCGCTGGACCTGCGGGTGCTGGAGGAGCTGGGCCGTCGGTACCTGGAACGACGGGGTCTTCTGGGGATGGGCGTCCATGTCTAGTGCCCTGGTGGAGCAGGTGTGGCAGGCGCTGCGGGAGGTCCAGGACCCCGAGCTCGGGATCAACATCGTGGACCTGGGCCTCGTGTACGACGTGGCTATCGAGGACGGCACCGCTCGGGTGGTGGTCACCAGGACCACGCCCGCCTGCCCCTTGCACGCGTACGTGCTGGAGGCCATCGAGCACGTGCTGCGCAGGCAGGTACCGCAGATCCACGAGGTGGACGTGCGGCTCGTGTG